>JBJKSY010000026.1:0-5380 GCA_046703645.1 Cyclobacteriaceae bacterium | reverse complement strand
AAATAAAAAAAGAACCATTCGGGAAAACGGCGGACGGAACGCAAGTTTATGCATTTACCATTCACAATGCTCATAATGCCTATATACGGGTAATCACATATGGTGCAATTTTACAGGAAGTATGCATACCTGACAGGAATAACAAGGTATCGGATGTGGTACTGGGTTATGATTCACTGGATAAATATCTTACAAAAAATGCGCAATTCGGGACCATTGTCGGCCGGTACGGAAACCGTATTGCAAGAGGTGAATTTACCCTTGACGGCGTGACCTATCACCTTCCGATCAATAATGGCCCCAACCATCTTCACGGCGGGCCACAGGGCTTTGATAAAAAGGTATGGGGAGCAGAGGCGGTAAGCGGTGATGGATTCGGAGGAGTCAAGCTTCACTACCTGAGCCCGGACGGAGAGGAAGGTTACCCCGGGAACCTCAATGTTTATGTTACTTATATATTGAATGACAGCGATGAAGTGAAAATTGAATATTCAGCCACTACGGATAAACCTACCGTGCTGAACCTTACCAATCATTCCTATTTTAACCTCAATGGCCAGGGAAACGGGAATGTGCTTGATGAAGAATTAACCCTGTACGCTGATCAATACCTTCCGACCGACAGCACTGCCATCCCCCTGGGCCCTGCGGCTGCTGTTGAAGGTACCCCGTTTGATTTCAGGGATCCTCATACCATCGGAGAAAGAATTTATGATAACAATGACCAGTTGCGTTATGGCAAAGGATATGATCACTCCTTTATCGTTCGCGGAAATCCCGGTGTGTTGCGGCCGGCTGCCCGTGTATACGATAAAAATTCGGGAAGGATCATGGATGTGTTGACTACACAGCCTGCCGTTCAGTTATATATTGGGAATAATCTCAATACAAGCTTTGTAGGAAAGGGGGGGAAGGTTTATGACAAGTATTATGCGGTATGCCTCGAAACACAGCATTATCCCGATTCGCCCAATCATCCGGATTATCCCACAACAGTGCTAAGGCCGGGACAGCAGTTTTCGGAAACTACCGTGTACAAGTTTTCACATGACTGAAACGAACCTCATCTTCATTCGTCGATACGTTTAAAGATATAGCCGCACGATCTGAGATATTTTACCAGGTCCTCAAGCCGGTTATATAGCTTGTCTGTCCTACGCGGATCCGTACCGGGATGGATCAGCAGGATGAAACCGTTCATTCCATATCGCTCTTCATATCGCAGGATCCGGTTATATATTATATCCGATGATAAATATGATTTTCCTAATTCGGGATAGGTCCAGTCCTGATTGGAAGATGTACCGGGAGTGAAATTGACGAGGGTCAGGCCTTCATCCTTCGACCATTCATAAATTTTACGGTTATACCATTCATAAGGGGGAAGGAAAAAGGATGCCTGTTTTTTCTTGATGCCGAAATATTTCATGGCCTTATAATTATTACTGAGGTCAGCCAGGAACTTATCACGGGTTACCAACAGGGAATCTCTACGGGCCCAGCTGCAGTAAAGAAGGTGCTTGTCGGAATGGGGGCCAAGATAATGTCCCTGTATTATTATCTCATTAATTATATAGCGGTTTAAGGGATTCCTGTAAAAATCTCCGGTGAGAAAAAAAGAAACATGTATCCGGTATTTCTTTGTAACCTGAAGGATGGTCCCGAATCCGTCATTGAATTCATGAGCGGTAAATACCATGTAAATTTGTTTTCTGGCAGAATCCATCCTGATAATGGCGCCCTCTTTTTCAATGGTGCAATTCATGAAAGTTTCCCGGGAGTGATTACAGCCTGTTATGAATAAGATCATCGAGAGGTATATGGAAAAATTCCTGATGTTCCCGTTTTTCATATTGACATGGAAATATTTGACAATGAATGATCTTTAAGCCTGATGAAAGGTAATCAAATTAGAGATCACAGTACAATACGAAATAAATTTATTGGATAATGGTATGTAATACATTCATTTCTTTTTAAAACACACATAATTTGACGAATATTAGCCCTGCAATTTTTTTATAAAATTCCTATGATGAAAACGGGATTGGCCATTGACCTTGGCGGGACTAAATGTGCGGGTGTCCTGATATCTTCTTCCGGTGAAATATTATACAGGGAAACCCTGCAGGTTTCAGGTAATCAGGGGGGTGAGGTGGGCATTAAAGTAAAGAATCTTATTCAAAAACTGGTACGACAAAGTATCAATCAGGATATTACTGTATCAGGACTTTGTATTTCAGTACCGGGAATTGTTTATCAGGATACCGGCAGGGTCTGGGCTCCCAATATAAAGGGTTGGGAAGATTATCCTCTCAGGGAAATGGTAGAGGGAATTACCGGTATTGATTTCCCGGTCTATATAGATAATGACAGGGCATGCAGCATATTTGGAGAGGTTTGGATGGGATCGGCAAAGAAATGTAAAAATGCAATTTATCTTGCCGTCGGGACCGGCATAGGGGCGGGAATACTGGCAGATGGAAATGTGCTCCGCGGCAAGAGGGATATTGCCGGGGCTGTTGGCTGGATGGCTCTTGACTCCGAGTACAGGCCGGGGTATGAACAATTCGGTTCTTTTGAATATAACGCCTCAGGGATGGGACTGGCAAGAGTGGCCAGGGATCTCCTGGATTTGAACAACTGGGAAGATTCCAGCCTTGCTCATAAGGACCATCTGGATGCCGGAATCATATTCAAGGCCTATGAAGAAGGAGATCCCCTTGCTCTTTATGTCATTGAAAATGCCATTCAATATTGGGGTAAAGCGGCTGCCAACCTGACTAGTCTTTTCGATCCGGAGGTGATCATCTTCGGAGGAGGAGTCTTCGGCCCGGGTATAATATTGCTAGATAAAATATATGAAGAAGCGCTCAGGTGGGGTCAGCCTGTCAGCATGAAAGAAGTGAAAATTACCGCATCATGGCTGGGGCAGGACGCCGTGTTATATGGAGCCGGTAAAATTGCCATGTCAATAATTTAAATGAAGTTTTAATGGTTGAGCCCTATAATAGAAAATCAGTTTTTTACGCTGCATGTCTGGCTATATTTCTGTTTGGCGCCGTCATGCTCAGCCTGGGAACCTTTATGCCTTTTATTGCAGTTCAATGGAAGCTCACCGAAATCTCGAAAGGAACGCTGGCCACCGTTTTACCGTTGGGAATACTTGGCGGATCGCTGGTTTTCGGCCCTGTTATAGATAGGTATGGATATAGATACCTGCTTGTGATCAGTACATTATTCATCATGGCAGGTTATTTATTAATTGCATGGTCAGGTTCCTATGCATTATTGATCGCTGCTTTTCTGCTTCTTGGTTTTGGAGGCGGTATCCTCAACGGAACTTCCAATGCGCTGGTTTCTTCACTCAGCGAAGATACCGGTGAGAACAAAGCAGCCAACCTTTCCCTGATGGGCGTATTTTATGGCATCGGCGCATTGGGGGTGCCGTTTATACTCGCTGCCCTGATCCGTGATTTTCCTTTTAACGGGGTAGTTACTGGGATGGGATGGATCATGCTCCTGCCCATGATATTCTTTTTGATGATCGGTTATCCGGGGAAGAAATCCGCAGACAAAATTACCGTTAACGACTGGCTTACGTTGCTCGGAACTCCCCTGATGCTGTTGATCGGGATGATAGGATTTTTCCAGAGTGGACTTGAATCAATGGTGAACAACTGGTTTACGACTTACCTGACCGGGAACCTGGGAGCATCGGACAAGAGCGCCCTTTACGCACTGACATTGTTTGTCGCAGTTTTCACCTTATCCCGGCTGGCGCTCGGATTCATTCTCAGGAAAGTAAGATCATCGGTCGTGCTTACTACTTCCATGATGATCGTCATTCTGGGAATTTTGCTTCTTATCTTTTACTGGAATTTCCAGACTGCCATGGTCTCCGTTATACTGCTAGGGGTAGGGCTGGCATCCACCTTCCCGATCATAACCGGCTATACCGGCGATCTTTTCAAAAGAAATCCCGGCACTGCCATGAGTATCCTGTTCACACTTACCCTTATCGGCAATATGACGATCAATTACCTGACAGGCTGGTTTACTGCCAGGACCGCCATAAAATCCTATCCTTACCTGTTTATGGCCGTTGCAATTTTTACTTTTATTTATATCGGATTGTTTTTCCGTCGATTGAATAAATTTTCTTAATCTAAAAACTACTAAGATGCTTGCACAAGACTGGTTGAAGAAAGCCCGTGATGTGATGGACAAAATTGAAAACACACAGATGGTTTCGATAAGGAAGGCTGCGGAAGTAATGGCAGCCTCGATCGGGGCCGGGCGCTGGGTCCATACCTTTGGCTGCGGACATGCCACCTTACCTATTGAAGAAATGTATCCCCGTATCGGAGGTTTTGTCGGATTCCACCCGATCATTGAATTGCCGTTATCCTACTTTACCCATATTGTCGGGGATATGGGCGTCCAGCAATTTGTATTCCTTGAAAGAGTTGAAGGGTACGGCGTTGAGATCATGAAAGGCTGGAATTTCGATCCACGTGATACTTTATGGATATTTTCCCATACCGGGATCAACAATGTGAACATTGATGTTGCCCTGGAAGGAAGAAAAAAAGGAATGAAAATAATTGTTTACGGTTCCGCCGGTGATCTGTCGAACCGGAAAACCAGGCATTCCTGCGGGAAGACGCTCTTTGAACTGGCCGATGTGGTAGTGGACACCTGCGCCCCGTTACAGGATGCTTCTGTAAATCTCAAAAATCACTTCGACAAGGTAGGTCCCGTTTCCACCATGGCCTTCGTTACCACAGTCTGGATGACGATTGTTACGGTGGCCGAGATCCTGGCGGATAAGGGTGTAAAACTGTTTATCCATCCTTCCCACAACATTCCCGGTGATACGACTGCGCACGACCGTCTGGAGGATGCGCTCCGGGAATACAAGGAAAGAGTTGCAGGAGTATGAAAAAATTAAATCGTGAAATGGGGGGATTAAATATTCTTTTTGATTAAAGATGATGCCATCTTTAAAACTCTTCCTGGCCGTAATTACTGATTAGCAGTATATGGTATGGATATTATTTAAGGGGATTCTATCTATCTCAATTTCTTTTCCTTATTGAAAAGTCAAGTACTGGTAATCTTATTTATCTAAAATGAGAAAACTATAATTGAATAAATTATAAATAGCTTTTTCATATAAAAAAATTTATTTTGACAAATAAGAATTCGCATAATAAATAATCAGATTTATATCGCTGACATCTGATAATTCCATTAAATACCCGGATATAAATAATCTTAAATCAGGTCGTTGATTTATAAATTCCAGGAAAGGTTCATACTTTAATTCATACAATATATTCGAGATCAAAAAAGCGGTCGTCATTAAACTAAAACC
>JBJKSY010000025.1:0-3488 GCA_046703645.1 Cyclobacteriaceae bacterium | reverse complement strand
TTTTAGTACATTATGACTTGATGACTGAATCATTTCTTAAATATCTCCAGTTCGAAAAACGCTACAGTCCCCACACGGTTAAATCCTACAAAACCGACCTGGATCAGTTTATTGCTTATTTAAATGATTTGCATACAGGAATAAAGCCTGAAGAAGCCGATTCCGGAATACTCCGCGCCTGGCTTATCAGTCTTATGGATTCAGGGATACAGCCCAGGTCGGTAAACCGGAAAATCGCCACACTACGTACTTTTTATAAATTCCTGAGAAAACAGGGTAGCATCCAAAAAGATCCCATGATCAAGGTACGTGTGCTGCAGTCCAAAAAAGCCCTGCCATATTTTATCAATGAATCGGATATAATTAAAATGCTTGACGATCATGATTACGGTAATGAATTCGAAGGCATTCGCGACAAGCTTATTCTGGAATTGCTTTATGGGACCGGTATCCGGTTAAGTGAATTACTGGGCCTGAAAATAAATGATATTAGCAGGCACGAAGGAACCATCAAGGTGCTTGGCAAAAGGAATAAGGAAAGGATCATTCCGGTGAACCGGGAACTGATGAATCTTATGGACAATTACCTTGCCAGGAAAAAAAATGAATTTGCAGAAAACGACGGACCCTATTTAATCGTTAATAATGATGGAGGTAAGTGTTATCCAATGATGATTTACCGCACTGTGAAGAAATACCTCGATATTTTTTCTTCCGTTGAGAAAAAGAGCCCGCATGTACTCCGGCATACTTTTGCAACGCATCTACTTGACAAAGGGGCGGATTTAAATGCCGTGAAAGATCTCCTGGGACATTCCAGCCTTGCAGCAACCCAGGTTTATACTCATAACTCAATGGAAAAACTCAAGAAGGTATTCGATCAGGCTCATCCGAAAGCTTAATTTAACATTTAAACAGTTGGATTATGAAAGTAAAAATGCAATCAGTTCACTTCGATGCCGACGGGAAACTGCTGTCATACATTCAGAAAAAGGTGGATAAACTTTCCACTTTTTATGACCGTATTACCGATGGAGAGGTGATACTTAAACTCGACAACGACGGGCAGAACCATAACAAGATCGTGGAATTTATCCTGTATATTCCCGGCGAAAAACTCTTTGCCAGCGAAAGGTCGGTAACTTTTGAATCAGCCGCCGATATGGCTATTGAACGGCTCAAGAGACAGTTGAAAAAATACAAGCAGAAGAAAATAGGACGATAATAAAAAGGGCTCCGACGAGCCCTTTCTTTTTATATCTACAGATTGAATTCCTTTTTTATTTTATCCACATAATCAAGTTTTTCCCAGGTAAAGAACTCCATTTCTTTCTGCTGTTTTTTCCGGATCTCTTCCTTATGGTTCTCATTCTCCTTGATCGTAACATAGGAAACTTCTACTTTCTTTTTCTCATATGACCGGCCCATATGTCCATAGGCTGCAGTTTCATAATATATAGGATTCTTCAAGCCCAGTCTTTCAATAATGGCTTTGGGTCGTAAATCGAAGATTTTCAGGATCTTGTCGGCGATTTCGGCATCATTTAGCTTCACTTTTGATTTACCGAAGGTATTTACCGTAAGGGACACGGGTTTTGCAACACCTATGGCATAGGCTACCTGGACCAGGATCTCGTCAGCTACTCCGGCAGCCACCATATTTTTGGCAATATGCCTGGCAGCATAGGCAGCGCTCCTGTCAACCTTGCTGGGATCTTTGCCGGAAAAGGCCCCTCCGCCGTGGGCGCCCCTGCCGCCGTAGGTATCTACAATAATTTTTCTTCCTGTCAGACCGGTGTCGCCATGGGGCCCCCCGATCACGAACTTCCCGGTGGGATTGATATGCATTATAGTATCCTGAATGAGGTCTCCGGGGATTATTTTATCAATCACATGAGCAATAACATCTTTTCTGATCTTTTCCAGCATGGCCCCATCTGCTTTGGCTATGGCTTCAGGAGAATCATTATCGGGTTTAACATAATGATCATGTTGTGTAGATACAACTATGGTATGAATCCTGATGGGTCTGTCCTGGTTATCATATTCCACAGTAACCTGTGCCTTGGAGTCCGGACGGAGATAAGGCATCAAATCCGGCTGTTCTTTCCTGATACGAGTCAATTCCCTGACCAGCTTATGGGCAAGGGCAAGTGGAAGGGGGATATAATCATCCGTTTCATTGGTGGCATATCCAAACATCATTCCCTGGTCTCCGGCTCCCTGGTCTTTGGTATGCTCCGTGTTTTCATCAACTCCCCGCGCGATATCGGGTGACTGGTTATGAATGGTAACAAGTACGCCGCAGGATTCGGCATCGAACCTGTATTCCGCGTTGGTATATCCTATTTTCCGTATGGTGGAACGTATGATATCCGGAATTTCAACATAGGCCTTGGTTGTGATCTCGCCGCCAACAACTACGAGGCCGGTCGTCACAAATGTTTCGCAGGCAACCCTTGAGTCGGGATCCTGTGATAACATGGCATCCAGGATGGCATCGGATATCTGATCACAGACTTTATCAGGGTGTCCTTCGGAAACGGATTCAGAGGTAAATAAATATGACATTTTCTGAGTTTTTTCGTAAGTGGCAAATATATAGCTCCCATTTCTAAAAGAAAACCAACAACTTATAAATTCAGAATGTTGGTTTTATTCCATAACATTGTAACCGGTTTTATAACTTATCCCGGAATGCCGATTTCATCCCGATACATTACTACCTCCATTTCCGATGGAATAGCTGTTGTCACAATCAACCGGCCTGAAAAACTGAATGCATTGAATTCGGATGTGCTGAAAGAATTAAAATACTCATTTGAAAATCTCCACTGTGATGACTCGGTAAAAGGAATAATCATAACCGGAAGCGGAAATAAAGCTTTTGTAGCCGGTGCCGATATAAGCGAAATAGCGGGATTAAATCCTGAGTCGGCTGCTCGTTTTTCCACGCTCGGCCAGGATACCAACTCCCTGATAGCCTCTTCATCCAAACCGGTACTGGCTGCCGTAAACGGTTTTGCCCTTGGCGGCGGCTGTGAACTGGCTGTATCCTGTCACCTGAGAATAGCTTCCGGTAATGCCGCTTTTGGTTTTCCTGAAGTGAAGCTGGGTATTATCCCCTGTTTTGGCGGCACTCAACGCCTCGCCCCCGTTATTGGCAAAGGTCTTGCCATGGAAATGATCCTTACCGGCGAAATAATGGATGCACGGCGGGCAGAGAAAATCGGCCTTGTAAACCGGTTAGTTCAATCCGGCGATCTTCTGCTTCAGGAAGCTGGTGATTGGATGAAAAAAATAATACTAAACGCACCAAAAGCCCTGTCAATGGCCATTCATTGTGTTCAAACAGCCGATTTTACCGGTGGAGGATTATTGGATGAAAACACGATCTTTGCCGGCCTGGTAAATACTAACGATTTCCGGGAAGGTACTAAGGCATTTATGGAGAAAAGAAAAGCGGAATTCAAGGGCAACTAATAGAA
>JBJKSY010000024.1:0-8604 GCA_046703645.1 Cyclobacteriaceae bacterium | reverse complement strand
AAGACCAGAGGGCAAATCAAACTTGAATTCCGATAATTTCATAAGTAATATTAGGCGTTAAAAGAAGTCAATAAGGCCAATTTTGGTGTGCAAAGCTATATATTTTGATTTAATTTAAACCTAAATACTTAACAATTTGTTAAAATAGATTGTTCTAGGTCTAAAGGGTTATGATGCTATTTACACGACTGATTTTTGAAAGTTTGCGGTTTGCATGGAATGCACTTCTCGTAAACCCTCTCAGGACCATTCTATCCCTCCTGGGAGTGACCATAGGCATTTTTGCCATAATCGGGGTTTTTACTATCGTCGACTCCCTTGAAAACAGTATTAAGGGAAGCCTCTCTTTCCTGGGACAAAATGTGCTTTATGTTGAAAAATGGCCCTATGGCTTCGATAATAATTAACCCTGGTGGAAGTATTTAAAGCGACCCCAGGCTTCCTATGACGAATTCAAATATCTTCAGGCAAATCTGAAATACAGGACCGGCATTACCATCATGGTAGCCAAGAGCAACGTGGTGGCCAAATATCAAAGCAATAGTAAGGGCAAGGTATATTTATGGGGGGTGAGCTACGGATACAGTGATGTAATGTCAACTCCAATTGCCCAGGGAAGATACTTTTCACCGGATGAAGAGGACATGGCACGGAATGTTGCGATTTTGGGGGCTAATGTATCGGATGGTTTATTCGGCACCAAGGATCCTGTCGGGAAAGAAATTTCAATAAAAGGGTTGAAATTCATGGTAATCGGGGTCATGAAAAAACAGGGCGAAAATTTAATTGACGCCCCGAGTAATGATGATTATATTATTATACCTTATCCCAAATTCGTAAAACTTTATTATACCGGGCAAAGGGGCGGGCTGGAATCAACCATTGCGGTAAAGGGTTTCGACAGTGATGTAGGCCTGATAAAACTTGAGAATGAAATCAGGGGAAGGATGCGTACTATTCGTGGATTAAGACCGCGTGAAGAAGACAACTTTGCGATTAACCGGCCTGAAGCAATCGCGAATGCAATAGGCAATATTTTCAATGTATTGAGTATTGCCGGCTGGGTAATCGGGAGTTTTTCCATCCTGGTCGGCGGATTCGGTATTGCGAACATCATGTTCGTTTCGGTAAGGGAGAGAACGCCAATTATCGGGATACAGAAATCCCTGGGTGCAAAGAATTACTTTGTGCTTTTCCAGTTCCTTTTTGAGGCCATTTTCTTAAGCCTGATCGGGGGATTGACCGGACTTTTATTTGTGTACGGAATAACCTTCCTGCCGACCGGATCGCTTCAACTTGCCTTGTCCCTGAAAAATATTGTGCTTGGATTAAGCGTGTCATCTATTATCGGGATGGTTGCGGGGATCGTGCCTGCCGCTGTTGCTGCCCGTCTTGATCCGGTGGTAGCGATCCGTGCCGGAGGATAAAAAAAGGGCCAATAATATAAGGCCCTTCTGAAATACTAAGTACAAAATTACAGGATGATCACTCTTCACCGGCCACCTTGGCACGGATCAGCTTTTCCAGTTCCTCCATCAACTCGGGATTATCAAGCAGGAGATTCTTTACGGCATCACGGCCTTGTCCAAGCTTGTTGCCCTTATAGGAAAACCAGGAACCCGATTTCTGGATAATATTAAGGTCGACGCCCAGGTCGATGATTTCACCTACCTTGGAAATTCCCTGGCCATACATGATATCGAATTCCACTACCTTGAACGGCGGGGCGACCTTGTTCTTGACCACCTTTACCCTGGTCCGGTTTCCCATGATCGCATCATTGGATTCCTTTATCTGGGCAAGGCGCCTGATATCAAGCCGGACAGATGCATAGAATTTCAGCGCATTCCCACCGGTTGTGGTTTCCGGATTCCCGAACATGATACCGATTTTTTCCCTCAACTGGTTGATGAAGATGCATGAGCACTTGGTTTTGCTGATGGTGCCGGTCAGTTTCCTCAGCGCCTGCGACATCAGCCTGGCCTGTAGCCCCATTTTGCTGTCACCCATTTCACCTTCGAGTTCCCCCCTGGGGACCAGGGCAGCTACAGAGTCGATCACGATGATATCGATAGCTCCTGAACGGATCAGATGCTCGGCAATCTCCAGGGCCTGCTCACCGTTGTCGGGTTGTGAAATAAGCAGGTTGTCGATATCAATGCCGAGTTTTTCAGCATATGATTTGTCAAATGCATGTTCGGCATCTATAAATGCCGCAATACCGCCTCCTTTCTGGGCCTCGGCAATGCAATGCATAGCCAGGGTGGTCTTCCCGGAAGATTCAGGTCCGTAAATCTCGATGATCCTTCCCCTGGGAATTCCTCCAACGCCTAAAGCGATGTCAAGTCCGATTGAGCCGGTTGAAATAGCTGGCACGTCAACGATTTTCTCATCGCTGAGCCTCATTACGGTGCCCTTTCCGTAAGTCTTTTCGAGTTTGTCGATGGTGAGCTGCAGGGCTTTCAGTTTTTCAGAATTTTCACTCATTTTCTTTCTGGTTTGAATCGTGAAAATAGCAGGAATGCGCCCGAATTGCAATAACAATCCTTTACAATTATTGAAAAGAATTATCTTTAGATCCCGTTTGGGATTAAAACTCAGTACAGGATGAAATTATGGTTTTCAAGTCCGGTTTTTTTATTGTTAATGGTCGCTGCACCTGCATTGGCTCAGTTGGACAACCATTATTTCTATGATAATTACAATGTGGACTCTTCCTGCGATAAAACTTTGAGGATTGGAACCGACTTCATGCCTTTGATCAAGAACAATGAATATTTCAACCCGATCATTGAAGGCTATACGCTATTTGGTTACCAGTTTAAGCCTTACCTGTCCGTATATCCTTCCAGCCATGTCCGGGTTGACGGAGGTATCTACCTGCTCAGGTATTTCGGAAGCCGGGGTTTTGACCAGGTGAAGCCATATTTTATGCTCAAGTATCAGCTAACGCATTTTTCTATCATCTTCGGCGATATCGAGGGGACCCTGAACCATGGAATGATCGAGCCTTTATATGATTTTGAAAGGATTATATCGCACAGGATGGAAGAAGGCTTGCAGGTAAAATGGGAATCATCAAAATTGCATGCTGATTCCTGGCTCAACTGGGAAAATTTTATCCACCCGGGAGATCATGCACAGGAAATTTTCAATGCAGGACTTTCTGCAGAGTACCGGATCCTGCAGGGAAATAATTTTACAGTCGATATTCCTCTGCAGCTTCTGGCCCGTCATCACGGGGGGCAGATCAATATCAGCAATGCCCCTGTCTTTACCGTTTATAACAGTACGGAAGGGCTAAAGGGAACATATATGATGAGTAATTCATCGCCGATACTTAATTCGATCCTCATTGAAGGATATCATGCGGGCTACTCTGCACCCCCGGGTTTATCCGTTCTGCCTTTCAGCCGCGGGCATGGCTGGCTGGCCGGGATTACTCTCATTAATCGTTTTGCCGATTTGAATATATCGTACTGGAAGGGACATGATTTTTATTCGCCTATCGGAACACCCATGTACCAGTCCTTATCGCTGACCTATGACCAGGATCATTATACCGAACCCGAAAGGGATCTGCTGTTTTTTCACCTCACGCTGAAAACCCGTCTTTCCGGGTCGTTAAACCTCTTGTTCCGGTTCGAGCCGATTTATGATCTTGCAAACAATCACTGGGATCATTCCGAATCACTATACCTCCGTTTTAATACCGACTGGCATGTGTTGAAGCTTTAAGTATGAAGAAAACTCTCAGATCAATCTTAATCCTGTTTATCCTGACGCTTGCGATACTTATGATTGTATACAGGAAAACAGTTTATTATGGATATGTACAGGCAAAGGGTCAGATGGGAATTATTTTTCATACTGTCCCTGTTTCATCTGTGCTGAACGACCCAAACTTCCCGGATTCCTTAAAAGCCAGGATAAGGGAAATAAGTGATGTCAGAATTTTTGCCCGAAAAAAGCTGGGTCTTACCGTTAAGAAAAATTACACTACCTATTACAGGCAGAAATCGGAAAACCTGATGTGGGTGGTAACTGCCTGCAAGCCGTTTAAACTGGAAGCATATGAATGGCACTTTCCCATTATCGGCTCCTTTTCCTATAAGGGATTTTTTGACAGGTCAATGGCAAAAGTGGAGGAGGCAAAACTGAAAGCCAGAGAATATGATACAAGTATACGGACTGCCGGCGGATGGTCGACACTGGGAATTCTTAAAGACCCGATCCTGTCGGGTATGCTTGAGGAAGATGAAGCGGGCCTGGCCGGGTTGATCATCCATGAGCTGACCCATGCGACCATTTTCCTCCATGATAGTGTTGAGTTCAACGAGAACCTGGCAACATTCATTTCCGCTTATGGAACATTATTATATCTGAAGGATAAATATGGTGAAAGTTCCGAACGGTATCGAAAGTATTCAGCGCTGATGGATGACCGTGAGAAATATACCCGGTATATTCTTCATTCCTGCGCCCTGCTCGATAGCCTGTATAAGGGATTTTCCCCTTCTGAATCGCTGCAAAGGAAGGACAGCCTGAAACAGGAATTGATCGGTAATATTGTACAAAACCTGGATACGGTAAGTTTTTCAGTCAGGTATCGCGGAAGGGATTTTTTCCCGGACGGACTGCCCAATAATACTTATTTTATGTCATTCCTGCGATACCATGGACTGCAACCGGTTTTCCGTGAACAATTTTTTAAACAATTCTCCGGAAACCTGCCTTCCTATATTCAGTATCTGAAAAAAAAATACGGAGGGAAAGACTGAACCATCGTATATTAACTATAAGTTAAGTTTACTTTAATTATTGGTTGTCCTGTTTTTATATCATCCGTTTATACCTATTTTTAAGCCCAAATTAATACCCGGTTAATATGAGCGCCAAGCATACGATTAAAGTGCTTGTTGTTGACGATGAAGAAGACATTCTTGAGTTATTGAAATATAATTTAAAGAAGGAAGGCTACGAGGTGAAAACAGCACTTAACGGGATGAAAGCGGTAGAAATTGCGCGAACTTTTATTCCTGACCTGGTGATTCTCGATATCATGATGCCCAGCCAGGATGGTGTAGAGACCTGCCGCCAGTTAAGGGATATCCCGGAACTAATAAATACATATATCATATTTTTAACAGCCCGGGTGGAAGAATACAGCGAAGTAGCGGCTTTTGAAGTGGGCGCCGATGATTATATAACCAAACCCATAAAGCCCAGGGCCCTCATGAGCCGCATTAATGCACTTTTCAGGCGTAAACATGATAAAAAAAAGGAAAAATCCGTTATTACCGCCGGCAGCCTGATCATCGACAGGGGCAGTTATACAGTTACAATAAATGATTCTGTTATTACCCTTCCGAAGAAAGAATTCGAATTACTTTTTTATCTTGCACAAAATCCCAATAAGGTTTTCAGCAGGGACGACCTGCTGCAAAATATCTGGAGTACGGATGTTTATGTGTTAGCCAGGACGGTCGATGTGCATATCCGGAAGGTCAGGGAAAAGATCGGCGAAGGATATATCACTACCGTAAAAGGCGTAGGGTATAAATTTGAAATGTAATACTGATGTTTTTAAATTCCCGGGTGCTGGCCCTGTTACTGGCCATTACCATTTCATTACTTACAACCATTCTTTTGTATTCACTGGGGATTACCTTGCCAGGGAGACTGATCCTGTCGTTCCTGATCACATTGATAACTTCATTTATCCTGATCCTGATCGCCTTGAATTATTTCTTTATCAGGGACATCAAAAAGCTGAACCAATGGCTGGAGGGCATCAGCCTAGAGGAAGATATTCCCGATGATGATCCTCCGACAGGGCGCGTATACCTTATTAATAAGCTGAGCGGGAATTTGTTTTCATATGCAAAGGACCTGAAGGATGAGATAAACGAACTGAAGAAAATGGAAACCTACCGGAAAGAATTTCTTGCCGATGTTTCCCATGAATTGAAAACACCCTTGTTTGCGGCACAGGGTTTCGTTCATACTTTGCTCGACGGGGCAGTAAAGGATAAGAACGTGAGAAATAAATTCCTGAAAAAAGCCGCTAAAAGCCTGGCCGGACTTGACAAGCTTGTTCAGGATCTTCTGACCATTTCCCAGATGGAAGCCGGTTCCATAAAAATGCATTTCTTCAATTTCAATTTTTATACTCTCGTTGAAGATGTTTTTGAACAGTTTGAAGGAAAGGCAGATAAGAAAGATCTCCGTTTATGCTTTTCCGATTCGTCTCCGCATGAGGTAATGGTGTACGCCGACCGCGAGAGAATTTACCAGGTAATGATCAACCTGATCGCCAATGGAATTAAATACACCACCGAAAAAGGAGGGAAGGTCATGGTGGATATTTCAAAAAATGAGAAAGTTGCCATAGTACAGGTTGTTGATGACGGCATCGGAATTCCTCCTGATGATATAAACCGGATCTTTGAAAGATTTTACAGAGTCGATAAAAGCCGTTCCAAGGATAAAGGCGGCACGGGCCTTGGACTTGCGATCGTAAAGCATATCCTGGAAGCTCATAAACAAAAAGTGATCGTATCGAGCATAATGGGAAAGGGCTCAACATTCAAATTTGCCTTGCCGCTTGCAAAATCCGAACCTTCAGGGTCTGATGAACCTGAAGCTCCGGCCCGGCTCCATGCTGAAGAATAATAGATCCTATTCCGGATCCCCGGCATTTAAATAATCCTTAATATTTTTATAAATCCCTTCCAGTAATACAGTCCTGGATTCCCGGCTCGCCCATGCTATATGAGGCATGATCAGCAGACGGTCTTTTTGCCTGATTTTCATCAATGGATTATCCTTCGTAATTGGCTCTTTTTCAAGGACATCCAGTGCAGCAGCACTCAGGATACCATGATCAAGGGAATAAGCAAGATCCTGTTCATTGACAATACCCCCCCTTCCGGTGTTTATAAGGATTGCTGATGGCTTAAATAGACGCAGATTGTCAAGGTTGATCAGGTTTCGGGTCTTTTCATTTAACGGGGCATGGATGGATACAACGTCCGAACTTCCGAGCAGCTCGGGCAATTCCACACGCCTGTAATCCTCATTCCTGTTCTGTCCCGAGGTGGAATAGTATATCACTCCGGCTTCAAAAGCGCCGGCCAGGGATGCTACCATTTTACCGATCGTTCCCAGTCCGATGATCCCGAATGTTTTGCCCCGTAATTCCATAAATGCCGGACCCAAATGCGTGAATATGGGGCTCTCCGTATACTTGCCGGACCTTACATAATCATCATAATACCGTAAATGACCCAGGAGGTAAAATAACATGGAAAAAGTAGCTTGCGCCACACTGTGGGTTGAATAGCCGGCAACATTCCGTACCTGAATATTTTTCTTCGCTGCATAATCAAGGTCGACATTATTCATTCCCGTGGCAGCTATGCATATAAGCTTTAATGATCGGGCATGATCCATAACGGGAGCATCAATAATTACCTTATTGGTAATTATGATTTCCGCATCCGGCACCCTGCTCATGACTTCTTCGCGCGATGTTGTTTCATAAGTTACCAGTTCCCCGAAATCGCGTAACTTATCGAAATTATCCACTTCTCCGACGGTGCTTTTATCTAAAAAAACAATCCTGGGCATGTATTAATGTTTAATGAATTTAACGATGCTGCTGATCAGTTCCCCGGCAACAGGCAGGTCCGGATTATTGTAGGTGGCAAGGTTTTTAAGCCTTTCTGTGCCTGATTCTTTTAATACATGATTCATCCCGTCAACAATTACCAGCTCGGGATGTTTTGCTTCCGCCGCCAGTTTTCTTGCGTCCTCCACACTTACCTGTATATCGCGGTTGCCCTGGATGATCAGGGAAGGAACACTGAGTTCCGAGATTTCTTCAGCAGGATTGTACTGGAACCATGAAATCAGGTAAGGTTGAATAGAAGGCCGGAATAGTGAAAATAAGATCGGCGGTATATCATTTACGGTCTTTCCTTCTATCAGGTCATGAAGGATGGGATCTGCCATTTTCGTAATGGTATCAGGCTGGCTTTTCAACTGTTCGGAGATCAGTTTGTCTGCCGATTCCCCGGCCCCGGCCACTGAAATGAAACCCTGCACATCGACCTGCTGAGCAGCCAGGATGCCGATAAGGGATCCTTCGCTATGACCGAGGATATAAACCCTGTTAAAACGCCCGTCATTTTTAAGCTGCTTTACCCAGCCAACGGCATCGTCAACGAAATTTCCGAACTTTAAATCCACCTCCGGAATCGAAGCCGGTTTGCTTTCTCCGACACCGCGTTTGTCGTACCGTAAAGATGCTATCCCGTTCCCGGCAAGGTCTTCGGCAAGGTATTTCAATGAATTATTTTTCATCATCACGTTGTTCCCATCCCTGTCGGTGGGCCCGGATCCGGATATGATCAGGACAACGGGGATATTTTTTAAATTTTCAGGTACAAGTAATGTACCTTTCAGTTGACCTTTTTCCGTGTTCAGAACAGCGGGCTCTTCCCGGTATGAATCATTCTGGGCATTACTTTCCTGGAAAATGTTCAAAAAGAATATGATAAAGATTAATATTTTCATTAATCATGAAGGCGAATTTTTCTC
>JBJKSY010000023.1:0-4027 GCA_046703645.1 Cyclobacteriaceae bacterium | reverse complement strand
TTACTTCCTGAATAGGGGTGCCATCATTCAATTTTGTGGTTTTCAGGTTTTCCTTCATCCACACCTGTTTTCCGATCTTTACCGAATGATACCTGTTCCCGTCTGCATCCTTCACTGAATTGCATCCAGCATAAACGACCAGGATTAAAATCAGAAAATAAAAATTGATGGTTTTATGATTCATTATATTCAATAGTAACCTTCGCAATCCATGAAAATACCGATTCGACGTTTTATCACTTTCTCCATGAGTCTACATCTATTTATTTTTCATTAGCTTGCCATTGTTCATCCACAAGGTTACCCTTCCCATTCTATCGAACGGGGGATACGCATGCATGCCACCGGTGACAAAATCGATTTGCCCGTCCCCGTTGAAATCGCCGGATTCGAGGGTCAAAAGGTGAGTCGGCGCATTTGCAATATTATGCCTTAAAAACCTGTTGTTTCCAAGGTTCTCGAGCCAGATAAAACTCTGCGCATTAGGGTTATCCCAAAGATTGAAGGCGCTTACGACGAATAAATCTATATCACCGTCATGGTCGATATCGACCGGCCGTATATTATAGGCTCCGACAAAAGTGCAGATCCGGTGATATTCAAATTTCAGGTTCCCCTTATTTTCAAGCCATTGCACCCCATGCCAGGGTTTACCGCGTGGAGGCATATAATCAAAAGCATCACCGTTGGTATAAAGGATATCCTGGTTGCCATCCTTGTTCAGATCGCATAAATATATATCGCTGGATCCAAAATCTTCATTATCGGAACCCCAAAGTAAATGCTGCTGGAAATTTTTATTGCCAAGATTTTCAAAACAGTAAATCTGTTCCCATTCCTGGCTTACAAGCGATATTATATCCTGGTCACCGTCGTGATCAATATCGGTAATTTCAACATGGATAGGCCCCGACAGGCTCTGAAGTATGTGGCTTTTAAATTTCCAGTTTCCCAGGTTTTCCATCCAGCGGGTTTCACCGTCATCATAACCGAATTGAGCAACCGCAAGATCCAGGTCCCCGTCGCCATCCAGATCACCGGCCCTCACATCGGATACTCTTGCGATCTTTTGAGCAATGATATGTTCCTTGAAGTTTTCCTTTCCGTCATTTTCCAGGATAACTACAGAACCAATTTTATCATTTGACGGCATCAGTAAGCCCAGTACGGCAATGACAATATCGTTATCACCATCCTTGTCAAAATCAATAACCTGCGAATGAGCAGGAGCTACAAAGTTTCTTAAAAGGACCTTTTCCGTAAATACTCCCTCAGGGTATTGTCTTATCCAGGATACAATATCATTCTTGTCGTCGCATACAATAACATCCGGAAGCCCATCCTTGTCGAGGTCTGCGACAGTAACATTGGCAATTCTCGGCGGTTCTTTAAATGCCTGGCCAATGGGTTTTGGCTCCAGGAAATCGATCTTTGCTCCCAATGAATCCAATGCCTGATTACCTCCGGGAAAGGAGTCCGTTTTACTGGTCCGGTCAAGCTTTTCCTGAAAAACTTCGCCAATACTCTGGTTGCTCTTAAAAGCCTGATAATGAAACAGTAGTAAAGGGATACCGATGAATAGGAGCAGGATAATAATTAGAACAATTGCATTTTTTATTCGTCTTGCCCGTTTTTTTTTGTTCGCCGCTGTTCTTGCCATCACTTAAAAAATTGAATTGGAAATACATAAAAATTACCTGTACCAAAACTATTCAATTCTCTATTATAAAGTGAATTTTTATTGAATTATTGCTTATAATTGACCCATTATAAATGTTTTTTATTTTTTTGACAGGATAGGTTCAGAGGTGAAAATGGTTAAGGCAAGGGGATTTTTTTTCGAGTTTTTCATAATTCTGATTTTCGGATTATCGGCCGCTTTTGTAAGTCAGTACCTCACAGGTAAGCCAACAAGCCGTTATATACATATAAGTAATTTCCGTTATGGCAAGGATCCTTCTGTTATAAGATGTAACCGCGGAGATACATTACACCTTACATTCTCATCTGACGATACAGGACATTCCTTTTTCCTGCAGGAGTTCGATGTGGATGCCAAGGTGACCCCAGGCGATTCAAACGTGACGATCTTCAAGACCAGCGACCCGACCCAAAGGCCGGTAATGTCAAAGGAACTGGTTTTAATTGCCAGGCACCCGGGGATCATGAATTTTCTTGAGTCCAAGAGTATTTTCCATTGTCATACATGGTGCGGGCCTATGCATGCTTTTGAACAGGGGAAGCTGATCATCATGCCCAATACATTATTGTACTTCAGTCTCGGTTGCCTTGCGGCCATCCTGTTGCTTTGGATCCGGAAAATATTGATCGTGGAAAATTCGGATGACATGGCATTAAAACATTCATCAGAAAAGGATCTGCTGGAAAAATTCCCTGTAATAAATAAAATTGTTACCTCGCGATGGCCCCAGATCATTCTTATACTGGTAGCCTTCATTATGATCTATATTGTAATAATTATTTCCATATTCGGCACGAAAGTTTCCGGCCGTAACCTCGGCGTACTTTTAATGTGGACGGTCTGGCTTTTTCTGCTGATCGTTGTAATGACGCCTCTGGGCGGCCGGATATGGTGTACCATATGTCCCTTACCTTTTTTAGGTGATTGGTTTCAGCGCCGTTCATTTTTCTCACCGCAGAAAATTCAGGGGAATCATTACAATACAGTGTTTCACGGGTTGTTTATGAAATGGCCTGAAATGCTTAATAATAATTGGACCAGGCTGATCGTTTTCCTGGCACTGGCTACATTTTCCACCACTCTGGTTGCCTCACCGCGGACTTCCGGCTTAACGATTCTTGCCCTGCTTTTAATACCAATAGCATTATCGGCAGTTTTCGAGCTCAGGGTCTTTTGTCGCTATCTCTGTCCCGTCAGTGTTTTTGTGGGTCCGTTCTCTTCACTGAGCCCGATTATAATCCGGAATAAATCACAACAGGTTTGTATCGATTGTAAAACCCATTCCTGTGAACTGGGCAGCTCCAAAGGCTGGGCATGTCCATGGGGTCTGAATGCAGGCAGCATGGATGAAAATTCGGATTGCGGGTTATGCCTGGAATGTATAAGAAGCTGTAACTATAACAATGTATCTCTTTACAGCCGGTCTTTCGGGAAATCGCCTGACCTGACAAAACTTTCGGATGCATGGATGGCTCTTGCCATATTTTCAATTTCAATTATTTACAGCATACTTTACCTTGGGCCCTGGTCTTCCCTAAGGGACTACGTCAATTTACTTGATAAGAGAAACTGGCATTTATTCGGGACCTACGCGGTAGTGCTATGGCTGCTGGTCCTGCTCATTATTCCGGCCATGCTTTACCTGGCTGCCAGGATAGGAGTAATAGGATCGAAAGTCAAACGCCCGGTAAAGAAAGTATTTTTAAAATCGGCAGGATCGTTATTGCCGCTTGGCCTTTTTTTGTGGATGGCATTCGTGATCCCCATGCTTTTTGTTAACATCACATTCATCAAACAATCGTTCTCAGATCCCTTCGGCTGGGGATGGAACCTTTTCGGGGCGGCAGGAATTCCCTGGCACCAGTTCATTCCGCAATGGATCCCGTGGATACAGGCGATACTGGTTCTTACAGGTCTGGCATTAAACCTGAAGAATCTTAAAACCATCTGGCAAAAGGACAATCTGAAAGGCAAACAATTATTATTAATGTTATTGCCTGCTGGAGTTTTTATTTTAACCGTTGCAACCGGAATGATCGTTTTCTTCACTAATTGATCTGATAACCGATCTACGAGCGTATGCGCCTTTGTTGGTATGATGTTTAAGTATTCAGGAGAAAAATCAGAAATAAATAAAAGAGTACTTAACTTTTTTTGCTTCTGTATACAATTAAAGAAAATAGAATTGAGATTGCCATTGTAATCAGCATCACCACCCACATTCCGGATTCCCCTAGTAAGTTAAGGTTATGAATACTCAGAAGGTTGTCACTGATTAAAAGTCCAAACCAGTAGAAGGAAGGAATCAGGCATAATAAAACCGGC
>JBJKSY010000022.1:0-9957 GCA_046703645.1 Cyclobacteriaceae bacterium | reverse complement strand
TGGATTTGAAAATACATACTATACGGCATTCAGGAATTTCCTGGTACTGGGCAATAACCTGGAATCGGTTGAAAGTTTTCTTTCCGATATTGACCAGGATAATACCTGGGGAAAATCTGTAAGTATGGTCCAGTATTTTGATAATGTACAGAAAAAAGCGAACATAAGCCTGTTTGTCAGCCTTGACAGGACATACGGAATGTTGTATAATTCCCTGGATAACATGTGGAAGGAAGTTTTCAGAGCGAACGAAAGGCAACTTCGACAATTCGATATCCTGTCGTTGCAGTTTGTCAATATTAATCACAAAACCTATAGCAATCTTGCACTTCAGAACCGGGAACCCTCCGCCATGGTAGAACGGCCCACGGAATTTCTTCCAAGCCAGGTAGTTCCTGTAGAATCCAGGATCGCAGTCAGGCCTTATCTGGTAAAGAATCCTGCCGATCAGTCTCAGGAAGTTCTGTTACAGGATACAACCGGAACCCTTTACCTCATCTCCTCTTCAGGTCAGGTTGAATGGAAAAGAAAGCTTGAAGGAATTATTAACGGGAATGTTTACCAGGTGGATTATTACCGCAACGGTAAACTTCAGTATCTTTTCAATACCGGCAATCGCCTGCAACTGATCGACCATAACGGTCAGAATGTTGAAAATTACCCTGTGGTCTTCAATGATTCGCTTCACATCGCCTGGCTGAACGTGATCGATTACGATAACAGCCGGAGATACCGTTTCATTATTTCAAACCAGCAAGGCAGATTATACCTTATGGACAAGAACGGGAATATACTGGACGGCTGGAATGGATTGGATATGAAAGGCCCCCTGGTTCAACGGCCTTTCCATCTTCGTGTACTCGGAAGGGATTGCATATTCGCGATAGGCCGGTCCGGTGAGGTCAATGTTCTCAACCGTCAGGGTAATGAGTACCCTGGATTTCCCTTTAGGTTTTCATCGCAATTGAACGGTCCTGTCTACGTTCAGCCCGGTCCTGATTTTTCCAGGACAATCCTGAACGCAGTAACGGCCGACGGTGAACTGGTAAAATTGAATCTACAGGGCAAGATAACGGATACCAGGCAACTTTATAAAATGGGGAACAGCAGTTATTTCGAACTCGTTCCCAGCAACTCGAATGACAATTTTATTATTGCCAGGCAGGATTTCAACCGGATCAGCCTGCTGACACGGGACGGTGAATCGTTGTTTGATGAAGAAATTCTTTTTTCCGGCAGACTAAAAGTCCAGTATTATAATTTTGGGGTGAACAACGATATTTTTGCTTTGACTGACGGGCAGCAGGAATTTACCTACATTTACAGCCGGGATGGAAAACTGATCAATAATCAGCCTCTTGAAAGCGCCTATGAAGTTGGTGTTTTATATTCCGAATCAAATAATAAGTATAAAGTCTACAGTGGCTATGGCAATCAATTCAGGATTTCACTGGTTTATGGACAATAAAAGAATAACGGGTATTCACCTGTTCCTGATCCTTTTCCTTTTTCTGATCCCGGAACTATCATCAAACGCCCAGGAAAAAATTGATCTGTCAAACCCGTACCAGACGCTAAGTGCCTATTTTCTCAATGTAAGGAATGATAATTACAAGCCCGAAATTGCCGCTGAAGCTTTCCAGCAGGATGGAATCGGCAAAAAGGAAGCAGAAGAAGCCGCCAGGAAGCTTAAGCAGATCCTCGACGGGCAGGGTGTCACAGTAAACATGAATGAAGTTCCCCGCGATAATGATTACCTCGACTCGCTTTCTTCCAAACACAAGTATGTAATTATAAAGAAGTATCCCGATATCTTCCTGGAAAAAAACGGTTCGAACTGGATATTTTCAAAAGTATCAGTCACCCGGATACTGGAACTTCATAAGGAAGTCTTCCCCCTGGGCATAAACTGGCTGGAAAATATTCTGCCTCACTTCGGCGGGTTCTCG
The DNA here is from genome assembly GCA_046703645.1 of Cyclobacteriaceae bacterium. Lineage (GTDB taxonomy): Bacteria > Bacteroidota > Bacteroidia > Cytophagales > Cyclobacteriaceae > DATDPY01. The sequence continues at coordinate 8,008 of JBJKSY010000022.1, read as the reverse complement.
GTCATGGGATTTTATGCCTGGCAACTTGAGGCCATTTTACTGGTTATTATCCTGTCTTACCTCTTGTATCTTTTTCTCGCTTATTTTCTGCAGCGCATATTTTCAGCAATCCTTAACCGGATGGGACAAAGAGGTCTCGCGATAGGCCTTTTAAAACCCATTGCCCGGCCAACAGGTTTACTGGTGATTATTTTACTGATCATGGTCATTGTTCCCAGCCTGCAGCTTAAGGTATTTCTTAACAAATATTTACTGCTTATTCTGAAAGCTATCTGGCCGGTCTTTGTTACAGTAATATTTTACCGCCTGGTTGATGTACTGGCTGCCTATATGAAAAAGATGGCGGCGAAAACCATCAGCACCCTTGATGACCAGCTTGTACCGCTTGTGACCAAGATACTGAAGGCGATAGTAATTATCACAGGCGTCCTGTTCATTCTTATCAATATCAATATATCGGTACTTCCCTTCATTACTGGATTGTCGATAGGCGGCCTGGCCCTTGCGCTTGCCGCCCAGGATACGATCAAGAATTTTTTCGGATCCCTGATGATCTTTATTGATAAACCTTTCCAGGTCGGCCATTGGATCACCTCCGGAGAAATTGACGGTGAGGTTGAGGAAGTCGGGTTCCGGTCGACCCGTGTTCGCACATTTACAAACTCCGTAGTTTATGTTCCCAACGGGAAACTGGCCGACAGCGTGATCGATAATCACGGGCTCAGGGTGTGGAGAAGATTTTATACTACCCTCACAATAACCTATGATACTCCGACGGCTCTGATCCGCGTTTTCATGGAGGGGTTGAACAGGATCGTTAAAGAACACCCTGGAATCCGACAGGATCAGTTTTACATCAGCCTTTATGACCTGGGTGAGCATTCCATCGAGATCATGTTTTATGTATTTTTTAATGCCCCGACTCGTTCCGATGAGCTGAAATACCGGCAGGAGATCATCATCAGCATCCTCGACCTGGCGGAAAAACTGAACGTACGCTTTGCCTTCCCTACCCAGACCCTTCACCTGGAATCCTTTCCGGAAAAGGCCCCCCTTACACCTGTTCACGATCAAAAAGAGGAAACACACAGGAAAAAGCTGGACGAATTTTTCGGGAAATCATGATTTACAGAATAAATCATTAAATACTCCTGAATGTGAAATTTTGACTTTTTAGGCTTTTTCAACCTGAATATCCGTATCAGTTGATTTTTCGCAAAAAAAATCGTCTTCGGACTGCAACCCTTTCCGCCTTATTGGCATCTATTTATAAAAAAACCAATGAAACGCGAAGGACAGCTTTATATTGCCATAGGATTACTTGCCGTTGCACTGGTTTTTATTCAATTCAACCCGTTCATACAGATTAAGCAACCTTCCCTCACCCAGGTTAAAAAGATAGGAGAATTTCGCCAGTTATCGGTCAACCTGAATTGTAATGTCTTTTTGGTACAGGGCGATGCTCAAAGCATTGTATACGAAGGCCCTTCACGGATCATTAAGAAGATTCGTATTGATATAGACCATGACCGCGTAACCATTCACCGGGAAAAAGAGAGCTGGAAAGGTTTTCTTTTCGGATGGCTGGACAAACAGCAGGGGAAAGAAGTCAATATTTATGTCGTCGTAAAGGACATCCACGGGATCGAGCTTGACAGAAATAAAAATACAAGGTTCACAGGCAACAGGTTTGGAAATATTTATCCGCTGACCGTCAGAACCATTTGAATGCGAATTAATACAAGTATTATTTTTAATAAAACACAACAATTATGAAATCCGGATTTTTATACACAATCATTGCATTGCTGTTCATTACGATTCCTGTTTTCGGCCAGAAGGAAACAAGGGATGTAGGCTCATTTCATCGTATATCTTTTGGGATACCGGCTGATCTGTACCTTCAGCAAGGTGATACGCAAAGCGTACAACTGGAAGGTGATCATGACGATCTGGATAAAATTGAAACCGAGGTTGTAGGTGGTCAGCTCAGGATACGAATTGAAGATCATTCCTGGTGGCACTGGAATTTTAAAAATCAGGTTACGGTGTATATTACAGTTCCTGATATCGATGAAGTTTCCCTGGGCGGATCGGGACATATCATGGGGTCAGGCACCATTAAATCAGGGGACCTCCGGTTGTCAGTAAGCGGTTCCGGTAAGATGGAACTCAAAGTAAACTCGAACAGCCTGAAACTTGACGTGAGCGGATCGGGAAGAATGGATCTTAATGTTAATACTAAGAATATTGATGAAAACATCAGCGGCTCAGGAGGCATTTCACTGGCAGGTAATGCCGATACTGCCGACCTTGAGATCAGCGGTTCCGGAAAACTCGACGCCACAGACCTTGATGTAAAAACCTACGATATTTCCATCAGCGGTTCCGGAAGAAGCAATATTTCAGTCTCTGAGGCCATTACCGCCAATATCAGCGGCAGCGGAAGTGTTCTCTATAAGGGCTCGCCCGATAAAGTCATCTCACGGGTATCGGGAAGCGGGAAAGTGAGGAAGATGGATTGAGGTCCGGGGAATTTGGCCGGCAAGAAATTACAAGGTAGAAGAATCCCTTCGGCCTGCGGCCACTCCCCTTTAACAAGGGGAGAGCAGATTCATCCTTTAACCAAATCCCTATAAAATTTTCTATGTTCTCCCCTTGCCAAAGGGGAGTCCCCGAAGGGGAAGGGGATATATCTGATTATATTTTTTTATATTTAATCCAAGAATTTTGTTCAGCTAATTTTTTAATCAATGAAAAGCCGGCTATTTAATAAAACGGGATATAAAAAATTCAGAAGACACCTTAGGAATAACCTGACTTCTGCAGAAGCTACTTTATGGAAGTATTTGAAAAACAAACAACTGGACGGAAGGAGATTCAGGAGACAATTCGGTGTTGAGAAATATGTTTTGGATTTTTATTGCCCCGCAGAAAAATTATCAATCGAACTTGATGGTAATTATTATTATACTGAGCATGGGCAAGTTCATGATGTCCAAAGAGATCAGTTACTTAACCAATTAGGAATCAAAGTTATTCGTTTTGAGAATCAGGAAGTCTTTGAAAATATTGAAGGAGTATTGGAGGAAATAAAAATTAATTTTATTAAAAATTCATAAACATCTTCTCTTATATTCAATATTACAAGCTAGAAAATCCCTTCGGCCAGCGGCCACTCCCCTTTAACAAGGGGAGAACAGATTCATCCTTTAACCAAATCCCTATAAAATTTTCTATGCTCTCCCCTTGCCAAAGGGGAGTCCCCGAAGGGTAAGGGGATATATTCACTAACTTATCCTTGTATTGACTCTTTTTATATTAATATCCGCCAAGGTATTTTCTCGTGACCCACTCGGTAGTCACCAGGGCAAGCAAAAGAAAGAATATCCATTTAAAATTGATCAGGGCGCTGATATTTTCAGAGGCGGAGATCACCGGTTTGGCATTCTCAAAAACAGGAAGTGAGGGAATATTTTCTATCTGGCCGGCGGTCACAAAATCTCCTGATGATTTCGAAGCTATCTTGCGAAGGGTATTGAAATCCGCGGTCAGGTTGATGGACTCCACCTGCTGGCGGCGGACTGTGAACATACCCGAAGATGAGTAATCCTTGCCGTTAATTCGGGTACGGGCAGTAAATTTATAGATGCCGTCATTCATACCGCTGATCCTGAACCGGGAGCTGGTTTCACTGGTAACATAGGAGTATTCGTTTTTGGATCCGTTCTCAGAAGTAATTTCAAGTGAAACATCCTGTCCGTAAATTCTTTCATAAACGTCATTATAGGATTCTGTCTCAAATTCAACAGCCTCATTATCCCAGAATTCATTCTTTACCGGGTACACCCTGAATTTTCTCCGGTCCTCCCTGGAAGTGGTGAATTGTAACAGTTTGGTGAAAAATGAATCGAAGGAGTCATGTGCATTGGTTTCAAGGTATTCATTAAGTCTCCAGCGCCAGATCCCTTCTCCTGTAATGACCGCTGTTTTTTTATCGCCTTCAGCGGATACCGCTATCAGGGGCCGGGAAGTTACCACACTCCCGATCTTCTGGAAAAGTACAACCTCGCCTGAAGGTCCCAGTGTATAATCACCGAAAGGCACCAGCAACGGAGGGAATTTTGAAAAAGTCTGCTGTTCTTCCTCCGACATGATAAACCCTGTAAAGGAACTGTTGGGAACAGGGAATGCATTGTCGGTCCTGGATGCCAGGGATGTGATCCTGAGCCAGCCTAATCGCCTGTTCAAAGCGGGAAGGCTGGTCTTGTCACCGATAATATATAGTGAAGGCAGGTCATTCAGTTTATTATTACGGATTATATCATCGAATGTACCTTGTGAATCGGGGAGCTGGTGGTAGATCACGAGGTCATATTTGTCAGGCTTGAACTTCCCGACACCCGGTGTTAAAATCGTAAGGTCATAGTTCTGATTTTTTTCTATCACGGACCTTAAGGCCTTGATATCAGGATGGGGGGCATGGGCCAGTAACAGGATCTTTTCCCGGGATTCCACCACATCAAGATAGGTTTCACCTGAATTATTCACCAGGGTCTGTTCGTTTTCAAGAGGATGGATCACAACTTTATATCGCTGGGTTCCCGGTTTATCGGCATCAAGAATAAATTCGACCTGCTGAAGCCCCCTGGGATTATTGAATGTTATTTTTTTTGTTTCGATCACCTTTCCTGCATGAATGACATCGACCGAGGTGGACTGTGAAAAATATCCCTTATTGAAAACCTCCGCATCCAGGGTGAACCTGTTTCCCTGGTAAACCACCTTGTTATTGTAAATTGCGCGAAGGCTTATGTCGTTTCTTTCCAGCGTATCTCCGATGCCGACTGTAACTACAGGGTATCTGAAGTTCCTGTATACAGGGGATGTGCCTGCCGTAAAAATTCCATCGGTTGCAAGGATCACCGCGGAAATATTTTTTCCTTCGTAAGTATTATCCACGTCATTGAAAAATCCGCTCAGGTTCGTTTCCTGCAGGTTAAAGGGAACCGACCGGAGATCGTTATAGACTTTTCCGTCCAGGCCGGAATAACTGACCGAAATATTTTTTTTCTTCAGCGCATTTCCCATATCGGTAAGTTGGGTCCTGAGTTTGACCCGGGATGCGGAATCCAGGACGGAACTAACAGAAGTGGAATTATCAAGCGCAATAATGACGGAAGGCTCCTCGACATGACGGGTGAGCTGGCGGGTCAGGGGGTTGAGCAGGAAAAAAAAGAGAAGGAAAGCAAGAATAAATCTTAATCCGGCAAGCAGTATCGTTGTCCTTTTGTTCCATGGATTTTTCTTCCTGTATAATATATAGGAATAGCCCGCCGCAATAAGAATGCCTGCCAGAATGAACCAGGGTGAATCTTCAAATATCAGCATGTACCCCTTTAGGAACTTTCAACTATCAGGTAAGCATACCCCCGTCTACCTGGATCACCTGTCCGGTAATATAGGATGCCAGGTCAGATGCCAGGAAAATTACAGCATTGGCTACATCCTCAGTAGTCCCGCCCCGTTTTAAGGGGATATTATCCGTCCAGTTTTTTATAACCGACGGATCAAGGGCGGCTGTCATTTCCGTTTCAATGAAACCGGGGGCAATCGCGTTGCAACGGATATTCCGTGAACCCAGTTCAATGGCGACCGATTTTGTAAAACCTATAATTCCTGCCTTGGAGGCGGCATAATTGGACTGACCCGCATTTCCCTTTATCCCGACAACGGAAGTCATGTTTATGATACATCCAGACCGTTGTTTCATGAAAGGCCGGGTGGCGGCTTTCACGGTATTAAAACAGGATTTAAGATTTATATTGATCACCTTATCCCACATATCTTCGGTCATTCTCATTAAAAGATTATCCTGGGTAATGCCGGCATTATTCACAAGTATATCCAGGCTGCCGAAATCATTGACAACATCGTTGATCAGCTTCTCGGCAGCGGCAAATTCGGATGCATCCGACCGGTAACCTTTGGCTTTTATATTATATTTTTCGGTAAGCTCTTTTTCCAGGGCAACTCCTTTTTCAACGCTTGACAGGTATGTATACGCTACCTGTGCGCCGTGCTCGGCACATTTCAGGGCAATCGATCGCCCGATTCCTTTAGAAGCCCCGGTCACCAGTATTGTTTTTCCTTCAAGTAATTTCATAGGTCCAAGATTTTTTCACATATGCGGTTGAACCAAAAATATACTTTCCCCCGATGAAATGAAAAGGTTTTACCCGGGTTTTGTATATTCAGGAGATATTGTGTGAATAAGCATGAGCCGAAAAGCATTAAGCCCATTATCCGGTCATACCCCGGGTTATATTTTGATCATTGCCGTAATTTTTTCAATATCCTCAGGATTATTCTGGTATGCCGCAGCCTGCGGGGTCAGCCTCACCTATGATTCTGTCAATTATATAAAAATCTCGCACGATTTTTTCTCTCATAATCCTGCAACCTTTACACAAGGTTTACAGCCGCCGTTATTCAGCCTTATGCTTTATATTCTGCATGACCTGGTGCGAATTCCGTACCCGGCCATTCAATACATGTTCCTGGTCATTAATTTTTTCCTGCTGGTCATAATGGCCGATAAAGTAATCGGGGATCCTTTTCTGCGAATTGCCTGGCTGATGGCAGCCACTTCAGGAGTGACCTTCCAGATGATCCATGTATTTCTGTGGAGCGAGCCCCTTTTCCTGATGACGCTTACATGCATCCTGATTCTTGTGGATTTATATATCAAAAAAAATAAATTTACTTTTCCCGTCATGGCCCTTTCCATGATTCTCTGCATGGAAAGATTTGCCGGAATAATTCTGCTGGCGGGTATTGCCATTGCCGCATACCGGTACGCTCTTCAGAAAAAGCCGCTCCGGAAAAGTCTGGCGATTTTTCTTCCGGGAGTAACGATTTTCAGTGTCTGGGTTTTTATGTTTAACCCCGTTGTTAACGGAATCCCGGAGATGTTTCATTTGCACTATTTCTCGGGTTTCTTTAAGAATATCATGGATTACCTGGATACCATTTCTGCCTGGTTCCTGCCGGGGATGATCAATCCATACCTGCGGATCTCACTTTTTCTGATCCCTGTTATCTGGGCTGTTATAAAAAAAAATTACGGAAGGAATTATCATGGCCTGACAGACCTGTTCTTTATCATGATAATCATATACCTGGTTGTAATGAGCTCTCCTGGAACTATTGATCCCTATGAATCGGAAAGATACCTTTCAGTTATTTACCCCTTCTTTCTACTGATCGTGATCAGAATGCCCGACCAGATTCTGAAAAGGGTAAGGCATTCATTCAGGTTGATTATCCTGGGAATTATGTTTTTATGGCTTGCATATACAGTGACCAGATCGATACATAATTCCGTGCGCTGGCACAATGCCGGATGTCGTGCAGTGACGACAGAATATAGTGTAATTCAGCCGAATGCCTTTTTAAGTCAGATGAAATGATATAACTTTGGGCACGTTAAAAACTAAAAATCAAATCCAATGGCATCATCATATGATTTAATAGTTATTGGCTCAGGACCAGGCGGTTATGTTGCAGCTATCAGGGCTTCACAGTTGGGAATGAAAGTCGGGGTTGTTGAAATGGCAGAACTGGGTGGCATCTGCCTTAACTGGGGTTGTATCCCTACTAAGGCATTGTTGAAAAGTGCAGAAGTTTTTAATTACATAAAACATGCCGATCAGTTCGGTATAAAGGTTACAGGGGCCCAGGTGAATTTTGAACAGATCGTAAAACGAAGCCGGGAAGTGGCCAATGGAATGAGCAAGGGTGTTCAGTTCCTGTTTAAGAAGAACAATATTGAAGTGATCAGGGGAAAAGGAAAGGTAATGCCCAATAAAAAGGTAGTTGTAAAAGATGATGCAGGCAAATCAACAGAATATGCAGCCAGTCATATCATGATCGCTACCGGGGGCCGTTCCAAGGAACTTCCCGCATTGAAAATTGACGGGAAGAAGATCATCGGATACAGGCAGGC
>JBJKSY010000021.1:0-4843 GCA_046703645.1 Cyclobacteriaceae bacterium | reverse complement strand
GAAAGGTAAAATCGGATCCCGGGCTGGCCTGAACATCAACTGTTTTTACTGAATCGACGGTACATCCCGGTATGGATACGGACAAGGTAATGGTCTTTGTGCCGGAGGTGCCGAACTGGTAAATAGTGTCTTTGGCCGCTGCCGTGGCTTCATCATTAAAGTTCCAGAGGTAGGATGTTATAGAATCGGGGGCAGACGAAAGTGTTGTGTTAGCGAATTGAATAATGCTCTTTGTACAAATCAAATCGGTATTTGTTGTAAAATCAGGTTTTGGAACATTATAAATCGGGACCTGGTGTGAAATATTATTTTGACAGCGGTTCTGACTTTGAACGGAAAGGGTAACCCGGTAATTACCCGAAGTTGTAAACTGGTGAGTAATGTTCTGGCCCGAGACGGAGGAGGAACTGTCACCAAAGTTCCATAACCAGGAAGAGATTAAGGAGTCAGCGGAACTGGAAGCGGAGAAGGAATTGGAACCGGCCAGGCATGCATTATCGGTAGAAAAACCGATATCCGGGGCGGAATCGTTCAGGACGTGGAGGGTATCGGAAGCCACATCATAATTACCGGCATTGTCAAATGCGGTGAGCTCGACAAGATAATCACCGGGCAGAGAATATTGAACCAGCCCTGGCTGAGGCAACGAGGAGGACGGGATATTCACATAATTGCAGGTATCGGAGAAGTCGATTTTATAGAGGGTATTGGAGGAATAGTCGACCGAGAAAGCCTTCCATGAGGGAGAGACCCTGACAAGGTCAAGGGTGAAAGTATTATTCATCAAACCGACATCAGCATTATTTTTAACTAATGGGGTATTGGTCATATCATTTCCGAAGTTAAGCTGGAATAATTTTCCGGACTGGGTGATGGCCAGGGCCTTGAAATCAAGACCTTCCCTGGTAAGAGCGACGGCTGTTGGAGAGGTCAGGGTCAGGACAGATTGGAAGGAAGGTTCAGCAAACAGCGAGCTGCCGAAATTCATTTCAACTAGATTATTACCGCTGTTGGCCGTAAAAAGGCCGAACCAGTTATTGTGATCAAGGATAAGGGATACACCGATAGGGCCATTGACCAGGGATTGAGCGGCACCTATATCAAGGATATCGCTTCCTGAAGGAGAATTGAGGATGGAATTTCCGAAGTTGATAAGGGTGAACTTATTGGCAGTAAAGTCAGAGACGATGGCGACGATGCTGTCGTTTGTATTTACCAGGTCCATTCCGCGAGGAGTAGTCCAGCTACCGAGGTTACCCAGGTCGGTAGCAGAGGGGGTAGAGGAAAGGCTACCGGGGAAATCAAGACGTATCAGGTGAGCACCATAATAATTAATAAGAAGTGCATGCCACTGGTTGTTTTCTTTAATGAATTTAAGATTACGTGGGCCGTTAAGAAGGTTATCAATATTCCCCAGGTCGGATATGGTTGGGGAGTTATCCAGAGAAGTACCGAAATCAAGCCTGAATATTTTTTTATTTTCACGGCTGGAGAGGAAACCATACCACAGTCCGCTGTCATAAACCATTGTAATGCTGGTGGGGATACTGGCGGCAGAAATTACCGTATCGGCTTTAACCGAAGTAATACTATCCATGTCATTAAAACAGAAATCCCATTGATAACCAGAGGCTCCTGATGAATTATTGCTAACTTCAATATTTTGATTCAGGCATATAGGATTACCCGAGCTAAAGCTTGCAGTAAGCTGCGCATAGAGCTTTTCCTGGAGGAGCAGGATCAGAGAGAAAAATAAAATTATAAATATTCTTAATTTATACATCAGAAGAATACCGTAACAAAATATATTTATAATCTACGAGGATAACTCTTAATCACTTATGAAATTATTTTATAGAGTTCCCTGTATTTATCTGCCTGTAGTTTAATATTATATTCATTTCTAATTAGTTTCAATGCATTTTCTCCTAATCTTTCTCTTTTTTCTTTATCATTAACGAGGGTCATAATTTTGGAAGCTAGGTCGAAGGAATTTCCATTTTGAGCGATTAAACCTGTTTCTTCATTCTTGACCATTTCCGGAATTCCCCCTGTATCAAAACTTACAACAGGGAGCCCGCAAGCCATAGCCTCCAAAACCGTATTCGGTAGATTATCAGCTAATGAAGGAATCACAAAAATATCTGCATTTAACAGATATTGATATATTTCAGAATGATCATGAATGTAACCCGTATATTCGATTTTTAAATCATTCTTACGGTCAAATGGCGGTTTTCCAATGGCAATAAATTTTACCATGTTCAGGTCAAGATACCTAAATGATTCAAGCAAGAAGGAAAATCCCTTATATGGATCATCAAGGGATTGAGCAATAAAAATCACAATTATTTTACCTGATGATTTATTCGTTCCCCGGCGAGAAGAATCGATGATATCCGGGTCGATGCCATTATTTATATGTACGCAATTTGTGGTATAGCCTTTGGCTTTAGCAAATTCCGATAATATCCATTTAGATGGGGCTATATACCTGTCGACTTTACCTTCAGTCAGCTCATTTTTCTTCGATTGAATGTATTTGTTTAATTCCATTACTTTCCCAGGCAACTCAATGAGGGATCCAAAATGAAAGAATCCCCCGATTGGATTTAAATCATGTAGAGTCCAGACGATTTTTTTATCCTTTTTTTTAAATAAAGTGGGGAAATGCAGGAATCCAGCCACCCAATGCAAATGAATAATGTCCGCTTCTGCATATTCCTTTGTTGCGGTAACATCAAAGGCGGAATAAGGTAATGACAAGGTGCCCGCATTTTCAGGTATTCTTTTCTTTAAATGCATAAGCCGGTAATTATAATACCTGAAAAATATTGATTCTTTTAATCGTTTATAGTATCCGGAAGTCGGGAGGTATGATATAACATCATTTCTGAAACTTGATTTTAAGACCAAAAATTTTGATTCAATATTCTTTTGTAACTCCTGATGAATTCGATAGCCTGCTTCAAATGCGCCTCCGGAATCATGAGTATTTATATGAAGTACTTTCATTTCTGATATACTGCCAGGATTGTGTGCCCTTGAATTCCATGGCTTAATAAATTAACAACGATATTTATCAGATGATTTGCCCCTGTCTTATCAATAGTTTTTAATAACAACCTTGACTTCAGGTATTTCTCCGACATTATTCTTCTATACCAGTCAATATGATATTGCTGCAACGGTTCGAAATATAATTTAATAAGCTTAACCGAAAATAATCCGGCAATATATTCCAGGGATTTTGATTTCCATAATCCCATATGATGAGGAGGCATATTGATGGGATTCGTTTCATCATATTTTATGAATGAATCATTATTTGGCACTGAAAAGATTAAAAATCCATTTTTTTTTAAACATCTGATGGAAGAACGTATAAAAGAATTAACATCAGAAATATGTTCTAATACCTGAAATGCGCATACTATATCGTAGCTATCGTTATTTATGACCGCATGTTCCTGGATCGTTTCAGTTGACAAATTGATTTGATTTATCAGGGCCTGCCGTATAGCATATGAATTTTGTTCAAGTCCTGTAACGTCCCGGGTTTTCTTGACTATTAATTGTTTTAAAAAATCTCCGTATCCTGCCCCGATTTCAAGAACTTTCGAATTTTCATTTATATAATTCATAGCAATTTTATGCTCCCATTTGAAAGGAAAGTAATACCAGGAATTCTTTCCTAACTTAGCATAAAAATTACTGTCCCCGGATATAGATAATGGATAAAAAAAATGATAGTCAGAATTTAATTCCTTATATATTTCAATAGTCTGTATATTTCCCAAAATATCATCTATACTTATATCATAGTCATTCAGATAAATATTTTTAAGCCAAGACGCATCAATTTTCCTTATTAAGACCGCATCATCGTTTAAATCAAGCACACCTTTCATAATAATTTTTTTCTGTAATAGAGTTTTTTGAATTTATTATATACGTCTTCAGGAATAATTTTATAAGCAAGGTTCCTTAACTTATTTTTAAAACTTGTTTGTGGCCCGAATACAAGATCAAAGTTATATTGATCGGCTTTAGTATCTAAGGCGATTATTGATGCGTGATGCACCTCCTTTAATTCTTTCGATATTTGATTATGGTAAACGGGAATTATCGCTTTGGTATGCGAGGAATCAGCTCCGAAACCTATATTGGAAATTAGATTATAATAAGGCAATACAGATATCCCCTTATTAGCCCAGATGGAAAATTGCCAAAAGTAATCCCAGGTATCCAACTCCGGATCATTGCAGGCATTTAAAAAAGTGTTCACCCAGAATTTTCTTTCTTTTTCACGGGTAACATGATTCGAAACCACCTCGGAAATAAATTCTTCATTATTTTTTATTTCCGGGTTAAAAGATTGCCAGGCAGATCTCCAGGTGGCCCATCCCCAAATGTGTGGATAAATTGAAAAATAATAAGACTGACGGATAGATCCGGATTTTTTATTCCAGGAAGTGCCACCAATATGCATTATCTTTGATTCATTTTTATAATAGGTTAAGAGGTCGCTGCAAAAGGAGAAAAAACTCAAATCCGGCAGACAATCATCTTCGAGAATGATACCTTCTTCAACATGGTCAAAAAACCAGGTTATAGCACTGCTTACAGCATTTTTACATCCCAGGTGATCTGTACGAAATAATGTTTTTATGTCACATTGCCAATCGATTCTTTCCAGTACTAACTTTCTGGTTTCATTGCACTTGGCTTTTTCTTCGGGATTATCAGTTCCGGGCCCATCGGCTCCGATATACAAGAATCTAGGTCTTATTTGCCTGATTTTTTCGAATACCACACAAGCCAATTGCGGGCGATTATAAAT
>JBJKSY010000020.1:0-19600 GCA_046703645.1 Cyclobacteriaceae bacterium | reverse complement strand
GCCAGTTCGAAATCAAGGGAATCAGGGTTCCCGTATTTTTCCATGCTCAGGTTCTTGTGAAACCTTATATCTTTTCCAAGGGCGAAATTATACACCAGGATATCCATATCTCCGTCACCATCGATATCATCAATGGAAGGAATATCGGTATAATTCACCTGCAGGTTAATTTTTCCCGATGCTGTCCGGGTATAAACGGGATCCCCTGCCACAACGAATTCCGGGAGCTGGCCTTTGGCCGAAATATTCCTGTAGGCTTTCAGCCCTTGTTTGCCGGAGGTGAAAATGTCTGTCTTTCCATCGTGATTATAATCCCTGAAAATAACGAAACCGTAAAGATCATGGGGGAACAGGTAATTATATTCCGGGGCATAAATATAATTTCCGCTGTCATACCGGAACAGATTCAGCATATTGGACGACCTGTCATACACGGCGAGATCCTTCACCCCATCCCCGTTAAAATCGATCATCCCGAACTGGCCGGCATTGATTCCCCCAGCCCAGGGATTTTTCAGCAATGAATTTCCCTGGTATACTTTAACGGAGCCGTCATAATAAAAAATTTCCTGAGCTAATAAGCCTGAAGCCTGAAACAATATTAAACCGGCTAAAATGATAAAAATCCTTTTCATCGGAGAAAGCTTCGAAGCGTTTTAATTACTTTCGTGATACCGTATACAAATTTACCGGAACCGGGAACACATATAATCTATTCAACGAAACAAATGGCGAGTTCGCTATACGATCTGTTCAAAAAGAGCACCGGGGTCAGTACGGATTCAAGGGCGATCGGCAAGGGTAATCTTTTTTTCGCCCTGAAAGGACCCAATTTCAACGGGAATGAATTTGCGGCAGAAGCCATTGAAAAAGGGGCCTCCTGGGTGATACTTGACGAACCGTCGTTTAAAACGGATCCCAGGCATGTAATAGTTGAAAATTCATTGTCCGCCCTGCAGGAACTTGCCGCATTTCATCGACGGAAATTCAGCATTCCCGTGATCGGGATCACCGGTACCAACGGGAAAACCACCACCAAGGAACTCATTACCGCCGTATTGTCTTCAAGATTCCGGACCGTGGCGACTTCAGGAAACCTCAATAATCATATCGGCGTTCCTCTCACCCTGCTGAAAATAACTCATGAGACCGAAATGGCCGTTATTGAAATGGGGGCCAATAAGCCCGGGGATATCAGGGAACTCTGCGACATAGCGGACCCTGATCACGGGATCATTACCAGCATAGGGAAGGCCCATATCGAAGGATTCGGAAGCCTGGAGGGAGTAATACGAACCAAATCCGAATTATACGATCACCTTATGCGGCATAACGGGAAGGTCTTCATCAACTCAAAAAATGAATTGCTTGCCGGCTTGGGAAATAAATTCAGCGATCCGGTTTTCTATCCTGGTAAGAACGACTTTTTCCATTGTGAACTTTTAAAGGCAGATCCATTTATAACCTACAGAAATGAATCAGGTGGAGAAATCGTGACCCGCCTTATAGGGAGCTATAATTTTTATAACATGGCAGCTGCATTATGCGTAGGTAAATATTTTGGTGTTGATCCCCGAAAAGCCAACGAGGCAATTTCTTCCTATGCCCCTGCCAACATGCGGTCACAGGTGCTGAAAGTCAGATCCAATACGGTTATCCTTGATGCCTATAATGCCAATCCTCCCTCCATGGCGGCAGCCCTTGACACGCTTCAAAACATGTCGTCAAAGCACAGAGTTGCCATCCTGGGTGATATGTTCGAGCTGGGCGCCATTTCCGATGAAGAGCATGCGAATATTGGCAGGCTTACTCTCAAATCAGGACTTGATGAAATATATTTTTGCGGGGAAAGAATGTACCTGGCACATACAGCTAATCCAAAATCATTATATTTTAAAAATAAATCAGCCCTGGAAGACTTTCTTCGGGGAAAAAAATTCCATGAATCCACCATCCTGATCAAGGCTTCCAGGGGAATGCAGCTTGAATCCATAGTAAATCAAATTCAATCATCATGAAAGAAATTCTGACTTTTCTCAGGCAACTCAAAAAGAATAATAACAAAGTATGGTTTGACGCCCACAGGGACAAGTACCAGGCTGTCAAGGAAGAGTTTACTTCCACGATAGAAATGCTGATCAGTGAGATCGCCAAGTTCGAACCGCGTATTTCCGGTCTTTCACCTAAAGACTGTATATTCAGGATCAACCGTGATATCAGGTTCAGCAACGATAAAAGGCCTTATAAGGAGAACTTCGGTGCCGCCATTACCCCCGGCGGAAAGAAATCCCCGTTGGGTGTATATTATTTTCATCTTGAACCCGGCGATGAGTCCATTGTAGCCGGGGGCATGTACATGCCCATGCCTGATGTCCTCAAAAAGATCCGGCAGGAAATCGACTATAATCCTCAACCCTTTTTATCGATCATGAAGAACAAGACCTTCAGGAATTATTTCGGTGAACTATCCGGCGACCAGCTTAAGAGGACTCCCCAGGGTTACCCGGAAGATCACCCCCACGCCGACCTTCTGAAGTTTAAAAGTTATATTGTGGTCCGCGGTTTTTCTGACAAAGAGGTCATGGAAAAGAATTTCCTGAAAGAAGTTATTAAATCCTTCAAGGCCATGAAACCTCTCAATGACTACCTGAATACGGCTATAGATCAATGACAGACGAGCAGTCATAAATTAGACCGACAGCATCCTGAAATCGCTCAAAATGACGGTTTTGTGCCTTTAGCCCACTCCGGGAGATGACAATCGTCATTGGCATTCCCCGTTTTAGCGGTTAATTTTGTAGTCTGTTTAGGTTATATGACCGATAAAATTTGATGAAAACGCTCAATGATGTCCTGAACTGGATACTTCCGTTCGCTTACCTGGTGACAGTAATAGTGTACACCATGGCATTTTTTTCCAAAAATCAGAGTACCAGAAAGCTTAAATCTCCGTTATTACTCATCACCTTGGTCTTACACCTTACTTATATTATTTCGAGGACCCTTTTCCTGGATCATCCCCCGATCATAACGGTGTTCGACATGTTTTGCCTGCTGGCATTTGCCATTGCAGCATCATACCGTGTAATTGAACTTATGACGGGGATTAAAAATACAGGGGTCCTTATACTGGCCCTCTCTTTTATTTTTCAAACCATTTCCAGCATTTTCATTAAAGACGTATTTGATGTTCCCATTCACCTGAGGAGCTATATCCTGGGTATACATGTACTCAGCGCCCTGATCGGATATTCCGCTTTCAGCATTGCCGCTGTTTACGGACTTCTTTACCTGGTGCAATATAATAACCTTAAATCCAAGAAGGTGGGCATTATCTTCGAAAGGCTGCCAAACCTGGAGCACCTGGAACAGCTTACCCGGCTGGCAATTCAATTCGGTTTTGTGTTGTTGAGCATCGCTATTATTATAGGCATCCTCTGGCTGCCGGTGGCCATAAAGAATTTTTCCATATTCGACCCGAAACTGGTGGGAACCATGATCGTATGGATCATCTATGCCGTCGGCCTTTATTTAATCCGTGGCGGAAGAGGTACGGGAAAGCAGATCATGAAATTTGCAATTTCAGCCTTTGTTATAACCCTGTGTTCCCTGACAATTTTGAATTTGTATTTCAAAACTTTTCATAGATTTTTCTGAAAGTTCTCATGTTATATCTGATCGGAATAAACCATAAAACGGCTGACCTGGAAACCCGGGAGAAACTCTGGCTTTCCGATGCAGATATTCGTACCCTTCTTCCAAAGCTGCTTGGAGATCTGTTCAGTGAATGTTTCATCGTCTCAACCTGCAACAGGACAGAATTATATGGCGTTCCCCAGAAGACCCATCCCTACAGGACGGATGATGACTTTTACAACGCTGTTGAAATTGAACTTAAATCGGTTGCCAAGCCGGGTGCCAAATTCTCGCATGATCATTTTTACCGCTATAAAAATATGGACGCGGCAAGTCACATGCTGCAAGTTGCTACTGGCCTCGACTCCATGGTGATCGGAGATGTGCAGATTCTCAACCAGATACGCCAGCATTACAACCTTGCCACGGAACTGAAAACCAACGGGCCCATTCTGAATAAGTTACTGCATGTGGCCATCCATACGGGAAAAAGAAGCAAGACCGAAACAGAGATCACCAAGGGGGCAATGTCGGTAAGCTACGCGGCCGTGGACCTGGCCGCCAAGATTTATTTTAACCTGAATGAAAAAACAGCCCTTCTGATAGGTGCGGGTGAAACCGGTGAACTAACCGCCCGCCTGCTGGTATCGAGGGGCATTCAAAAGCTTTATATTGCCAACAGGACCTTTGAGAAAGCGGCAGATCTTGCCAATCAGCTTGGAGCGACGGCTATCCCGTTCGATGAGCTGGATCAGCAGATCCAGAAAACCGATATTGTCATTTCTTCAGTGAATGCCACGGGGTATGTTATCAATAAGGCACATTTGAACACGAGCCTGCTGAAACATAAACATTCGCCCCTGCTAATCATAGATATCGGCGTGCCGAGGAACATCGACCCCGAAATTAATACTATCGACAATGTTTTCCTGCATGATATGGATTCCCTTTCATCCATTGTCGAGCAGAGTATGCAGAACCGCAAGAAATGCGTGCCGGACGTTGAAAAGATCATTTCCGAAGAACTGGATGAATTCGACAGGTGGTGCCGGTCTCATTCGGTCGTGCCCCTGGTCGATGAGCTCGAATCGGTCTATGAGAAGATACGCAATGAAGAATTGAATTACCATATCCATAAATTCAGGGAGGAAGACAAAACCCTGGTGGATCACCTGACCAAGCGTATCATTCACCGCCTGGTGCAATTGCCGGCCATGGAATTGAGGAACGGCGTAGATGAAACCCAGCAGCAAAAAGAAACCAAGATCAGGCTTGTCAGGAAAATTTTCGGACTGAACGGAAAATCGAGTGAACCCACAGAATAATCATGAATCTGCTGCAACGGAACCCATTGCCAGCATTAAGATCGGTACACGGGGAAGCGAACTGGCTCTCTGGCAGGCTCATCATGCGGCTTCCCTGCTGAAGGGTCTTTATCCTTCTCTCTCCGTTGAAATTAAGAAGATCAATACTACCGGCGATAAAATCCTTGATTCACCGCTTTCCAAGATCGGCGATAAAGGCCTGTTTACCAAGGAACTGGACAGGGCCCTGCTTGATCGGGAAGCCGATATCGCGGTTCACAGCCTGAAGGATATTCCCACCCAGGTTCCCGGAGATCTTATTCTTGCGGCCATTCTGGAAAGGGAAGATGTCAGGGATATTTTTATTCCACACCCTTCAAGAAAAGAGATGAAATTTGCAAAAGTGCCGAGGAACGGGACGGTGGCAACCGGCAGCCTTCGCCGCAGGAGCCAGCTTCTGAACCTTCGCCCTGACCTGACCATAGCCGAGATCCGCGGGAACCTGAATACCCGAATCCGGAAACTGGAAGAATCCAACTGGGATGGAATGATCCTTGCTTATGCCGGGGTGGCCAGGCTGGGATGGAAGAATATGATTGGGGAAATCCTTCCGGTTACCGTGATGATGCCGGCGGTGGGCCAGGGTGCTATCGGCATCCTTGCAAGAAGGGACGATCAACCTGTGCTTTCCTTACTGAGATCCCTGAACCATGAAGCTACAAGCATTGCAGCCCTGGCGGAAAGAGTCGTCCTGCGATACCTCGAAGGAGGATGCCAGATACCCATTGGGGCCCATGGACTTATTGAAGGCGAGAAGCTGACCATTTATGCCATTGTCGGGAACCTTGCAGGAACGGAAATAATCAGGGATTCCGTATCAGGACCAAAGGATGATTATGAAAAGCTGGGAACCCTGCTGGGCGAACAACTGATCAGTAAGGGAGCAGGTAAGATCCTTGACGAAATACGAAAACAGAACGAAGGATGATGGAATCACGGACCGGAAATATTACTGAACAAAATATTAAACCTCTGACAGGCAAAACAATACTTGTCACACGGCCGAAAGAACAATCCGGCGAATTTGTCTCCGCACTCGAAGCGAAGGGAGCAACGGTGCTGGCTTTTCCGTCGATAAGGATAACGGATCCCCATGACTGGAAAAGCTGCGATGATGCCATCGCCAATCTTTCCGGAATGGATGCTGTTGTATTCACCAGTGCAAATGCCGTGGAATACTTCCTGAAAAGGTTAGGGGAAGTGAAGAGGAAGGAATTGAATTCAAAGAAAATTTTCGCGGTAGGTTCCAAAACCAGGGAAGCAGCTTTACGACACGGCATAAAGGCGAAAGTGATCAGTAAGGATTTTACAGGGAAGGACCTGGGAAATGCGATGATCCCGGAAATAGCGCCTTCGTCAAGGATTCTTTTCCCGCATGGCAATCGCGGGCAATTCGAGCTGGCGGGAATCTTAAGGAATGCAGGATTTGATGTTTCCGAATTGATCGTTTATGAAAATCATGAACCTGAGGCTGAGGAAATGGAAGAATTAAAAAAACTTATTGAACGTAACCCTGTTGATGTTTGCACTTTTTTCAGCCCTTCAAGCATTTCAAATATGTTGAAATATATTTCTCCGGGTTCACTGGCATCGGCAGTCATTGCGGTAATTGGACCCATAACAGCCGAAGCGGCCAAAAAAAACGGGCTTAGACCGGAAATCATGGCACCGCATTCAACTTCAAGGGACCTGGCGGAGGCGATATCAATGTATTTCAAAAAATCCGCTGAATAAAAAGATCATGATAAAAAACGATCTGATTTTACGTGCATGCAGAAGGGAACAGGTTGAGAGGACTCCCGTATGGTTCATGCGGCAGGCAGGCAGGTACCTCCCCGAATACAGGGCCGTCAGACAGCGGGCTGATTTCCTTACCTTATGCAAGACCCCGGATTTAGCCGCCGAAGTGACAATTCAGCCAGTCGATATCATCGGCGTGGATGCAGCGATTCTTTTTTCGGACATTCTCGTGATCCCCGAAGCCATGGGGATGAACTTATTTATAGAAGAAGGCAAAGGCGGACCCCGTTTTGAAACTCCCGTTCGCTCAGATCTCGACATAAAAAATTTACGGGTCCCGGATCCGGTGAAAGATCTTGACTTTGTCATGAAAGCCATCCGCGTTACCAAGGATAACCTGAACAACCGCGTACCCCTCATCGGCTTCGCCGGGTCCCCATGGACGTTATTGACCTATATGGTTGAAGGCAAAGGCAGCAAGGATTTCATTTTTTCCAAAAACCTGATCTATTCGAATCCGGCAGCGGCCCATATGTTGTTGCAAAAATTGACGGATTCCGTTGCAGATTATCTTTGCGCCAAAGTGGAAAGCGGTGCAGACCTGGTACAGATCTTCGATACCTGGGGAGGAGCTCTGGGACCGGATGATTTCGAAGAATTTTCACTTCAGTATATGCAACAGATCGTTGAAAAAGTGAAAACATCCAAAGCTCCCGTTATCGTTTTCAGTAAGGGAAGCGGGCAGTCATTGGAAAAGATCGCCGCTACCGGCGCCGATGTGGTTGGCCTCGACTGGATGACGGATATCGGGAAGGCGCGGCAACTTGTCGGAAAAAAGACGGCCCTTCAGGGCAACCTTGACCCTGTAATTTTGTTTTCATCAGAAGAAGCCATTAAAACGCAGGTAAAGAATATCCTGGAAAAATATGGACGGGGCTCCGGGCATATATTCAATCTCGGTCACGGTATTTTGCCGGAAACTCCGGTTGAAAATGTAAAAGTATTTGTTGAATCGGTAAAGGAGTTCAGCAAAGTCTATCATTCGTAGAAAGGAAAATCAGGAAATGAAACAATTTAAAGAAATCGATCTCCATCTGTTAAAGAAATATTCCAAACCGGGTCCCAGGTATACCAGCTATCCGACGGCGCCTGTTTTTGCTCCGGCCTTTGATGCCAGGGCCTATCATGATGAGATTATCCGGACCAATACCTCGGGTGAAAAATCGCCGCTGTCAATTTATGTCCATCTTCCATTTTGTGATACCTTATGTTATTTCTGCGGATGCACCATGAAGGTGACACGCAGCAGGAAAAGGATTTCCGAATACAATGAATATGTTAAAAGGGAAATTGAAAAAGTGGCTTCCATGATCAGTAAGGACCGGTCCGTCGTGCAATTGCATTGGGGAGGGGGAACGCCTTCTTACCTGGACCCGGAAGAAATATTTGACCTTGGAAATTTTATCAGGGAACGTTTTAATTATGCCGACGATATCGAGGCCAGCGTCGAGATCGATCCGCGCGGTCTTACGCGGGACCATATGGTGGCTTTCAGGGATTCGGGATTCAACCGGGTGAGCATGGGAGTTCAGGATTTTAACCTCAAAGTACAGGAGGCGGTGAACCGGGTTCAGCCTGAGGAGATCACAAGGGATGCCGTAAACTGGAGCCGCGAACTAGGGTTCCAGAGCATTAACCTCGACCTGATCTATGGATTGCCTTTCCAGACCCTGGAAACTTTTTCCGATACCGTTGACAGGATCATCGATATTTCACCTGACCGGGTAGCCGTGTTTAATTATGCTCATGTTCCCTGGCTGAAACCTCACCAGAAAGTGATCGATGAAAAAGCATTGCCATCGCCGGAAATCAAGCTCGATATATTCAAGATGACCATCGAAAAACTCATGGAAGCGGGTTACTGGAATATCGGGATGGATCATTTCTCCAAACCTTCCGATGAACTTTATATAGCGCAGCAGAATAAAACCCTGTACAGGAATTTCCAGGGATATTCGACCAAGGCCGGCTGTGACCTGTATGGTTTCGGCATGTCGGCCATCGGCCACTTCCATGAAACCTACCAGCAAAACACAAAGAACATCGCGGAATATTATAAGAGGCTGGATGAAAATGTTCTGGCCACCCACGCAGGTTACCGGATGTCAGCTGATGACCAGGTGCGGAAAGAAGTTATCATGAGGATCATGTGCGACATGGAACTCGATAAAAAGGAAATTGAAAATAATTTCGGGATCAGTTTTGATGAATACTTTACTTCCTCGCTGGTTAAACTCCGTGATCTTGAATCCGACGGGTTGGTGATCCACCGGGATGGAAAGATCGTGGTGGAAGGGATCGGAAGGCTGGTCGTCAGGAACATCGCCATGTGCTTTGATGCCTACCTGGATGATATGATAAAGAATAAGCCAATATTTTCAAAAACAGTATAATCTGTCCTTGAAAGATCTGAAACACAGTGCCGTTGTACTCCTGCAGCTTGGGGGCCCTGACAGCCTCGACGCTGTAAAACCTTTCCTGTACAATCTGTTTTGTGACCCCGATATTATTGATATTCCCGGTGCATTTCTGTTCCGTAAAATATTGGCCGCCGCCATTTCAAAGTTCAGATCCCCCAAAGTTGTTGAGCTTTATAAATCGATCGGGAACAAATCCCCGATCTATGAACAGTCCATGGAACAAGCCGATGCCCTTAAGAATTTGCTTAAGGAACAGGGACTGGAATTGCCGGTTTTTATCGCCATGCGTTACTGGCATCCTTTTACGGAAGAAGTCGTGGACAAATTAATAGAGCAGGAAATTAACGAATTGATTCTTGTCCCTCTTTATCCCCAATATTCAAAGGCGACAACCGGTTCTTCCGTTAATGAACTGGACCGCGTACTGAAAAGAAAAAAATCAGGAAATAGTATAAGGTATACCTATGTTCATAGTTATCATGAACACCCGCTTTATATCAAATCCATAATTGACAGGATTCAGACAGCATTGTTAAGATTCCCGCAGGAGATTCGTGAAAAAGTTTTCCTGGTCTTCAGCTCGCATGGTACTCCCATGAAACTGGTAAGAGAGGGAGACCCGTATTCTCATCAGATGAAACAAACGTACGAAGAGGTTATCAAAACCGCTAATTTTGCGCAGTCTTCCATCTTGTGTTTCCAGAGTAAAGTGGGTCCCCAGAAATGGCTGGAACCTTCATTGATCGATACCATTGATAAACTGGCCGGGGAAGGAGTCAAATATATGCTGGTGATCCCGATAGCCTTTGTTTCAGAGCATATTGAAACGCTGA
The DNA here is from genome assembly GCA_046703645.1 of Cyclobacteriaceae bacterium. GTDB lineage: Bacteria > Bacteroidota > Bacteroidia > Cytophagales > Cyclobacteriaceae > DATDPY01. Next base: position 9,547 of record JBJKSY010000020.1, on the reverse strand, counting down.
GTGAAATAAATATTGAAGCCAGGAAACAAGCCACGGACCTGGGTATCTTACAATTTGAGACCATGCCGGCGCTTCGTGATCACCCGGATTATATCGGCTGTCTCGCAGAATTGGTCAGGGAGAAAATAAATGAGAATAACATTGCCCTATGAGAACTTTGTTTCGGAGGGTGTAAAATAACATGTTAATAAATGTCCGTAATTTTTATATCACCGGGTCAGGATCCTTGTAGTTCCGGATGACCCTTGGTTTTTAAAAAATGTGAATTTAATTTTTGAACTTGTATAAAGCAGGCTGGTTATGAATGATGTTCAGGATCATCATAAAGTGGTGGTTATCGGCGCGGGGATTACCGGGCTGACGACAGCCCATCATCTTCATCATTCCGGTGTGGATGTTGTCGTGCTTGAAAAAGCCCCGCAGCCGGGGGGAACGATGACGACGCTTCAAAAGGATGGATGGGTAATCGAACGTGGTCCTAATAGCGGCCTTGAGACAACACCCCTGCTCGGGGAATTATTCAATGAATTGGGATTACAGGATCAGTTGTTATATGCCAATAAATTAAGCGATAAAAGATATGTATTGAGAGGCGGTGTGCTGCACCCCATTCCCATGTCGCCGGTTTTGTTTATTAAAAGCAAGCTTTGGTCCGCTTCAGGAAAATTGAGAATTTTCAAAGAGCCTTTTGTAGGCAGGGCGGATAAGGAAGAATCCATTGCTGAATTTGTAAGCCGCAGACTGGGCAGGGAATTGCTCGATTATGCCATTAATCCGTTTGTTGCCGGGGTTTATGCAGGCGACCCGGCGAAACTGAGTGTTCAGGCGGCCTTCCCTAAATTATATGCCCTGGAAGAAAAATACGGCGGCCTGATAAAAGGCACCTTCATGGGAGCCAGGGAACGAAAGAAAAGAAAGGAAAAAGCAAAGGACCGTTCGAGGCAGTTTTCATTTAAAGGAGGTATGCAAACCCTTCCGGATGCTATCGCACGGGAACTCGGAGACCGTGTTATTTGCGATGTGGATATTCAATCCATAAGCATGAATCCCGGATCCGGTGAAGAAAGGTTTCTCGTGAAAGCCAACTCAAAGGGAAAGGAAATAATATTTGGTTCCGATATCCTGGTAATGGCCATACCATCTTTTGCCGCTGCAAAATACCTGAAAGAATATGATTTGGCCCTTTCCGATGCATTGGCTTCAATTTATTATCCCCCGGTGGCGGAGGTTTTCCTGGGTTACAGGAAAGAAGATGTTGGCATAAACCTCGATGGGTTCGGCTTCCTGGTCCCTGAAAAGGAAAAACGAAAGATCCTGGGCACAATCTGGTCGTCCACAATCTTTGAAGGACGTGCCCCGGAAGGCTTTGAAGGATTTACCACCTTTGCAGGAGGATCACGGCAGCCTGATATGGCCTCGTTTTCAGATGATGAGTTGCTTGAAACCGTGCACGCTGAGCTTGTGGATCTTATGCATTTCCGCGGTAAACCTGTATTGTCCTATATTAACCGGTGGGAACGTGCCATTCCGCAGTATCAACTGGGGCATAACCGGATCATTAAGCAAATTGAAAATTTTGAAAATAGAAACCATGGCCTGATCCTGGGCGGAAATTTCCGCGGCGGGATATCCGTGAGTGATTGCGTTATCAGCGCTCATGGGATTTCCGGCAAGGTGAAAAGCCTGCTGGCTTCCTGAAGAATTAATTTTTCATCTATTAATTTCAGAGATCATGAAAGACATAAAAAGATTCAGGCGTTTACGGATGACGGAACCCTTGCGTTCCATGGTCCGTGAAACCGAACTGTCAGCAAACGATTTTATTTACCCGATGTTTGTCGTACCCGGTCAGAAAGTAAAGAATGAGGTAAAATCCATGCCGGGCGTGTACCAGCAATCGATAGATAACCTGGTCAGGGACTGTGAGGAAGTCAAGAACCTCGGGATCCCGGCCGTTATACTTTTCGGGATACCTGATCACAAGGATGAGATCGGGAGCGGTGCATACGCGGAAGACGGGATTATCCAGCAGGCAGTAAGGGCTTTGAAAAAAGAAATACCTGAACTGGTAGTAGTTACCGATGTTTGCTTGTGTGAATATACATCTCACGGGCATTGCGGGATAGTCAGGGGGAACGAGATACTGAATGATGAATCGGTAGAACTGATCGCAAAGGAAGCGCTGACCCATGTTCAGGCCGGCGCCGATATGGTTGCGCCTTCGGATATGTTCGACGGCAGGGTGGGTAAGATCAGGCAGGTACTCGATGGTAATTCTTATCATAATATTCCCATCATGTCGTATGCCGCCAAATATGCCTCCGGATTTTACGGGCCCTTCAGGGATGCTGCGGAAAGCACCCCGAAATTCGGTGACCGCCGTTCCCACCAGATGGACCCCGCCAATACGGATGAGGCGATGCATGAAATTGAAGAAGATATTAAAGAGGGCGCCGATATCATCATGGTGAAACCCGCCCTGCCATACCTTGACATAATCAGGAGGGCAAAGGATACCTTCAGCATGCCGACGGCGGCGTATAATGTCAGCGGGGAGTATGCCATGGTTAAGGCGGCAGGCAGGAACGGCTGGATCGACGAGCAACGGGTGATGATGGAGGTATTGTTGTCCATCAAACGGGCGGGGGCAGACATGATCCTGACCTATTTTGCGAAAGACGCTGCTAAACTTCTGTAATTCCTATTTCTGCATCATGAAAACCGAAAGATCTGAAAATCTTTTTACCCGGGCGGTCGATTTGATCCCTGGGGGAGTGAATTCGCCTGTCCGCGCCTTTAAATCGGTGGGAGGCAAGCCCCTTTTTATAAAAAAGGCAAAAGGCTCCAGGATGTGGGATGAGGACGGAAATGAATTCATTGACTACGTAGGATCCTGGGGGCCTATGATCCTGGGCCACGCTTACCCTCCTGTACTGGAAGCTCTCAGGCAGGCCCTGGATTATGGGACCAGTTTCGGAGCCGCGACGGAAAGGGAAGTTGAAATGGCCGGGCTTATAACTTCCATGATCCCTTCTGTTGAAATGGTGCGTATGGTTAACTCCGGAACAGAAGCAACCATGAGCGCTATCAGGCTGGCCAGGGCCTATACCAAAAGAAATAAGATCCTGAAATTCGACGGGTGCTATCACGGGCATGCCGATTCTTTTCTTATTCGTGCCGGTTCCGGGGCAGCTACTCTGGGAATACCCGACAGCCCCGGCGTAACCCCTTCCGTTGCGGAAAATACCCTGGTTGCTGCTTTCAACGACATAGGTTCGGTAAGGAAACAACTGGAAAGTTCTGCCGGTGAAGTGGCCGCCGTTATTATTGAACCTGTTGTCGGAAATATGGGATGTATTCCCCCGGAAGGCAGTTTTCTTACGGATCTCAGAAAATTATGTGACCAGCATAAAACCCTTCTGATATTTGATGAGGTAATGACAGGATTCAGGCTGGCACCCGGCGGCGCACAGCAGGTTTACGGCATAAATCCTGACCTGACCACCCTCGGCAAGATCATAGGAGGCGGATTGCCTGTAGGAGCTTATGGAGGTAAAAAGGAAATAATGCAGCATATAGCGCCGGCGGGACCTGTTTACCAGGCCGGAACCTTGTCCGGAAACCCGCTTGCGATGGCTGCCGGAATTACCTTGCTGAAAGCCCTGAAAGAAGATGGCTCAATATATGACCGGCTTGAACAGGGTGGAAGTTTCCTCCAAAATCGAATCATGGACCTGGCGGAAATTGAAGGTTACCCGGTAAATGTTAACCGTGTTGGTTCCATGATAACTTTGTTCTTTACATCCAGAAAAATAAAAAATGCCGATGATGCACGAACCTGTGATACAGGAAAGTTCGGCGATTATTTCAGGAATATGCTGCAAGCCGGGATCTATTTACCGCCATCACAGTTTGAAGCGGCATTTTTATCCGCCGCTCATACACAGGAAGACCTTGAAAAAACATTGGCTGCGATCGAAAATACCTTCAGAAAAATATTTAAGTAGCTTGTCGGTTAATCCGGTTGGCCAAATCAATTTATTTACATGTGGCTAAAACCGATTGATCATTTTTTATGTCGGAAATCCGGCCCGTTCACAGAATTTGCAGGGAATGGATTCATCAGCATGACGAAAAGGTATGTTCTTGTCGAAAATCTCTTCTATTAGCAATTCCAGCTTTTCCCTGTACACTTCAAGAATTCCCGGAATTTGCAGCGAAGTTATCGGTGCCGATTCAGAGGTTTTGCCTGTCCGTAATTCAGGCGAAAAATATTCCTGGTACAGTTCTTTAATGTTATAAAGACCTGGAACTGGTATTAAATCAGAAGCATTTTCGCCGGATATCACCATGGAATAAAACAAGGTTTGAAAAGCCGCCTTGTTTCTTTTCCTTTCGTCCGGACTGAATAAATCTTCCACTGATGAAAAATGCCTTTTATCCTTGCCCGATTTGTAATCAATTATCCTGAGTTTACCATCCTTTTCATCTATCCGGTCGATGATCCCACGAATTTTAACCCTTGAAGGGTCCCCCACCCTTGAAGGGTTACCCACCCTTGTGACCGGTATGGAATATAAAATTTTCATCTCCGTGCCAAGAATATTAAAGGGAGCATAGTCATGATCGATCTCAAGTATCCTTTGTACCAGTTTCAGAATGATCTCCCTGCCTAGGATATTACGCCCCGCGAATTCGAATTTTTCATTTTTCCGGCCGCCGAAATGAGATGCAAAAACCCTGTCAACAAAGGTATCGACCTGACCCGGTAATCCTTTTATGTATTCTTTCCCTACTTGCACGCCCCCTTTGCCGATCAGGGGCCTGTAAAGTTCGTCCATAACTTCGTGAAGAATATTCCCCAGTATTAATGCATTAAGATCCGAAGTAACTTCTTCCTTTTCCCTGATGCCGAGAAGATGTTTGAAATAAAAACTGACCGGGCAGTCGAGGTAAGTATTCAGCGCTGATGGAGTAAGGAATTTACTTTCACCCGACCCACCTTCCAGGTAAGTTGAAAGCAGTTCCATCACGCGGTCGTTCTTTTCGATGACCAAGGGTGATGACCGATTAATCCTGATGGGCTGGGTGAGTATCGATTCCTGCAGGGTAAGTCCTGATTCATATTTGAGTTGCTGAATAAACCGGCTGGGTTCTCCCGGACTCTGGCCTGTTTCTTCGGAATTATATAAAAGAAATAAACGTTCTGATCTCTGCAGCAAACGATAAAACAGGTATGCATAAATACTTCCTGTATGCTCGAAGTTGGGCATGCCAAAAGCCTTCCTGACCTGGTACGGAATAAAGGAATTATGCGAGGCAGGTCTGGGAAATATGCCTTCATTGACATTCAACAGGATCACATTTTCAAAATCGAGATTACGTGTTTCGAGAATACCCATGACCTGCATCCCTTCGAGAGGTTCCCCGGTAAACGAGATCCTTTCCAGCCTGGCAACCTGCCTGAATATCCTTTTCAGAAGAGTGAAGGTTACTGGAATATCCCCGCCGTCAAAAATTTTCCGGATACGCCTGAATAGCCTGTAAAAATAAAAACGGATTTCCCTGTGATATGCGTCATTATCAACCGGATGGCCGTCTGCAGGTATCAGGCCCGATAAGTATTCCGGAACATTTTCATCTTCCTTAACATCTCTGAATATTTCGTTCAGGATTCCTCCTGCAGAAAGAAAATCAGACGGAATATAAATGCGGTTTCTTTCACGGATATCAGATGCAAGGTTCAGGGCAGTCTCTCCTGCCGGGGATTTCAGAACCGGGTGACTTAGCAGGGGCAATACCTGCCTGTGACTGAACCAGGTCACTCCCGAAGATACCTTCCTGTTTTCATGCAGTTCAATTACAAGTTCAAAAAAACTGAAGAGAGGCGAATTCGTCACAGGATAAGCCATGGTGATATTAACCTTTCCGGCTTCTGATGGAAGGGCCGTTAATACTGGTAGGATCATGGATTCATCGGGCAGTACAACGGCTGTTTTTTCCGGAGAAATATTATTCTGACGGAGAAGTTCACGGATTTTCGATCCGGCCCATTGTGCCTGCGAAATGTTCGAAGAAGTTGAGATTATTTCAATTTTCAACTCGTGGTTTTTTATGTAACCGGGAATCTTTGGCGCGAACGTCTTGCCCAGCACGGGATCCTTAAGGTATTTTCTCTGAAATACACCTGCTTCATGCCAGGGAGGATACAGGTAATAAGAATCGGTATCCCAGAAGATCTCGCCATGCCGGTTTTCCAGGAACCACTTTATTATTATCTCTTCGGTGATGGACAACGCATTGAATCCTGCAAATACCAGATTCCCGCCTTCCCAGGCAAACTTCCCGTTTTGTATCTTCCTGCAAACCTCTTTATAGATCATGCCCGGATAGGCAATTTTATTATCAATGAGGCGTCTGCGGAAATCATTATATATTTCCGGCAAGGTCCTCCAGAAGCGCAGGAAACCTTCCCTGTATTCGGAACGTGGATCCGAAATATTGCCCCAGAATTCCGCAATGATCCTTTTCTGTTCTTCCGTCAGAAATGGGAAAGCCGCATCGATCTCTTTCAGGTCCTTCAGTGTCTTAAATACCTGACCGGCGTCGGTTAAATAACGGTCTATATCATTAAAGTCATTGAGAAGAAGTTCCCCCCAGTAGAAGAAGCGATCGAAGGATTCTTCGAAGCCCGTGATTTTTTTATACGATTTATAGAGCTCGAGCATCAGCGGTATCCTTTCTTCCGGATCCAGCCCTGCGAGCCTGCAAAGAAATTCTTCAATGCTGTATATCCGGGGTGACCATATGGGTTTGGTGATAAGATCCGAAAGGGCCCTTGTAAAAAACAATCCTGCTCTTTTATTGGGAAAAATAACAGAGACGGAGCCGGTATCATCCCCGTACTTGCGATATATTGTTTCAGCCAGATCCTCAAGGAAAGTTTTCATCGATTATACCTTTTCAAGTCTTTCCTCCTCTACGTAAAGAAGGTATCCCTGTACATTATCATATTCCATTTTTTTCAGGATGTTCATGTATTCCTGAACCTGATCCCTGTCGCCCTTCCTTTCAGTTCCCGTGTTATTGTCATCCACTACCACCTTGTTATCCGATAACATAACCCTGTCCATTCGTTTGAGCTCTCCGGGAGCAGGAATGACAGGTACTTCGGTTTTGATTTCCCAGTTGCCCGAGAACCAATCGCGGGCATCAGGCAATTCCATAAGTTTTCGTATCATAAGTCCGATCTCCTCCGATTCCGCGGAAGTTATCAGGCCCCGGCTTATGGCGCGGACCATGGCAATTTCCAGGTCGTCTTTTATCCTGATTTCCGATAGAATTTCATGGATAATAATTCCCCGGCGAAGGCGAGATCCTGTTCTCCCCGACTCATACTGAATGACATTTTCCCCGGGATTCCGAAATGAAAGCCTGGTTTGCCAGTCATTAATTTCGAGGGAAGAAAGATAATGTTCCTTATGGGTTTTTACCGGCGAAGTCAATACTGACAACTTCCCGGAACTGAATACTTTTTTCTCCTCATCGGATGACATAACGAAAGGTAATTCTCCATTTTCAAAGGGCCCCGAAATAATGCTGTTCAGTACGGAAATGAGAATATGATCCGCCCTGTCAGGTTTGATTTCCTGTACCGGTTTTTTCTGGCGGGGGGCGAAAACAAATAACGATTCCGATGCCCGGGTGAAGGCTACATAAAGAAGATTCAGGTTATCAATAAAAGCAAGGATCTTTTCCTGCCGGTAATCCTGACTGTAATAAGTCTGCTCCAGTTTGGCGGAATATTTTACAGGCATCGGCAGGTCGTATCCTGAAATGGTTTTGCCGGCGTTAATCCAGAGAATATTATCTTTTCTTGTATCGTGATCGAAAAGCCAGTCACAGAAAGGAATTATGACTGCCGGGAATTCCAGACCTTTGGCCTTGTGAATCGTAAGTATCCTGGCGGCATCCTGGTCCTCCGGCAATGAAACGGAAAGGCCGGAACCTTCTTCTTCCCACCATTCCAGCACGCTTCCAGGATCGCTCCGGCCGGTTAAAGTGAAATCAGTTACAGCATCCTGGAATCTCAGCAGGTATGGAAATTCCCCGGTAAACTTATTCAATCCGAATTCTTTAATCAACTTTGGGATAAGCTCGATGACCGGAATACCCGGGTATTTTTCAATATCATTGATAAAACCGGCGGGTAGTAGAGTCCCGGGATCTTTCCGGTCCTTCAACTGATAACCCTGGGATGAAAAGGCAGCATGGGAATTTTCCGGCCATGCAACACCGGGAAGTTTGCCATACCAGGAAATCAGGTTGATACGGGCCAGATCGTCAGAAGGATCATGGATGAATCCGAGGGCATTTATGAGGATGTTTACCGAGATTGAAGCTGAAAGCACCAGCGATTCCGGTGAAATTACCGAATAATTGTAACCATCAGCGGCCTGAGCTGACCCGGCATATTCCAGGAGGTACCTGGCAACCGACATTCCTTCACGGTTGTTTCTTACCAGGATGGCAATGTCGCGGGAGTGATACCCCTGATCCTGTAGTTTTTCCATTATTCCGGGGATTTTTTTCAGGATGGCCTGCCTGATGCTTTCCGGTCCCTTGTCTTCTTCATTTTCCGGGTCCGCAAATTGTACATGAATGAATCCGCCGGCCCGCTCATTTTTGTCGCCCGGAATTTCCTGTCGTATATCCGCATAGGCCTCGTTCAGGTAGGATATCTCTTCCTTCCCCCCGGTCCCGGCCTCGATGACTTCTTTCTCAAGGAATTCGCTGATTTGCCTTACGGCCCGGCTGAAAAAAATATTATTGAAATTGATGATATTTTCTTTACTTCGCCAATTACGTACCAATGGAATTTTATGAATATAATCCGCTCCGATATCTTTTTCCACATACTGACCGAGGATTCTCCAGTCACCCCCCCGCCACCGGTAAATGGATTGCTTTATATCTCCTACCACAAGATTCTTATGCCCCTGTGCAATAGAATTCCTGATGAGAGGGAGGAAATTCTTCCACTGTAGCTCACTCGTATCCTGGAATTCATCGATCAGGAAATGCTGGTAAAATATTCCTGCTTTTTCATAAATGAAGGGGGCATCATTCTGCCCGGTGATCTCGTGAATAAATTGGGAAAGATCGGAAATCAGGATCACACCGTGCTCATCCCTGTATGTGGAAATCTTGTGGGAAAGATCCGATAACAAGCCGAAAGTATAAAGGTGCCGGTATAATTCATTAGCCGAGAGATACACGGCTTTGCCTTTGTCATAAAAAGAAACGAGTTCCCGCAATCGCGGCAGGAGTTCCCGTGCGATCAGTTCACTTAGTTCCGGTTGCTTTCCTGCACTTTTAGACAGCCAGGCTCCGGGGTCCTCCAGCGCTTTTATGACCCGCTGCTTGTATTCGAACGGCCCCTGCTCACTCACCTTTTGAATGTAACCGGCAACCCCTCCGGATCCATAACTGAAATTTTCCACGCTGAAACCTTTTTCCGAGAACCGTGAATAAATTTCACCGGCGA
>JBJKSY010000019.1:0-9752 GCA_046703645.1 Cyclobacteriaceae bacterium | reverse complement strand
GACCAGTACAATATTCTCCAGATGGGAATTGTCAGCTCTTCAAGGATCATAAACCTGCTTGACAACCGGGAAATGATTTCGAATTCCGGGACCGTACAGCCCAATTCTTTTCGCGGAGATGTGGAATTCAAGGATGTTTCATTTGCCTATGACAATGAAAATTATGTCCTGAAAAATATAAATTTCAAGGTAAGGGCAGGACAGACCATTGCCCTGGTAGGTGCAACGGGTGCAGGCAAATCTTCAGTGATCAACCTGCTTACGCGGTTTTACGAGATCAACCGGGGATCTATAGAAATTGACGGAAGGGACCTTAGAGAATATGAACTGAAAGGTCTCAGGAAAAGCATAGGTGTTGTATTGCAGGACGTGTTCCTGTTCTCGGGATCCATCCGCGACAACATAACCCTTGGTGAAAAGAACATTACCGACGAGACCATCAACCGGGCGGCAGAGCTTGTCGGGGCCAAGGCATTCATCGACAGGCTGCCAGGAGGACTCGACTATAATGTCATGGAAAGAGGAGCCACTCTTTCTGTGGGACAACGGCAATTGATCTCCTTTATACGTGCCATGGTTTATGATCCACGGATCATCGTGCTGGATGAAGCCACTTCATCGGTCGATACGGAAACCGAAGAACTAATCCAGCATGCCATCGTGAATGTGCTGAGCGGCCGAACCTCCCTGGTCATCGCCCACAGGCTGTCGACTATACAGAAAGCCGATATGATACTCGTTTTCGAAAAGGGAGAAATTGTGGAAAGGGGCAGGCATGAAGAACTTCTACTGAAAGGCGGGTATTATGCACGCCTGCATAAAATGCAGTACAAGGTTCTTGTATAAAAATAATTAGTGCCGAATAAAAACCGGGAAGACCCGAACGGATTTTTTTTTGTAACCGGTTATGTGATGAATTAAATTTTATTAAATTCAAGTCCTGGAGAATAATTGATCCTGTAGAATAGCCATGAAAAACAAATATTATTATATTATTTCTTCGGTAATAGTTCTAGTCCTTTTATTTCTTTATTACAACTTCGGTGGATTCAAAACCGTAAAAATTACCCGGGTGGAAAATGATCAACCATGGAGTCTCAGGATCTGGGGTAAACAATTCCAGGGAACAGTTCAGGACCCCGACTGGAAAAAGCTGTTCATCCAGACAAGGGACTTTATTGTTCAGGGGAAATTTTCCGGGCCCGTAATTGTGGTTTATTTCAAAAGACCGGAAACAACAGGGAACCCTGGAAAGGTAGAAGCTTTCATCGGAGCCAGGCTCAGTAACGACTCACTGCCCCCGATGGATTTCAGGGAACTGAAATTGGAAAAAAAAGGCGTGGTCAGGGCTGATCTGGATATGCATCCCGTTGTGATGCCGAGCGCCGATAAGGTCAACCGGATGATCAGACATTTTGCCGATACATGCCACCTTACTCTCGATAGCCTGATGATCGAAAAATACTACCGCAATAATGCGCTGGCTGTCGAGGTTCCCGTTTTGTAATACCTCCCGGCCTTTTCTTAACATAAAATTCAATAATTGGTTTAATATATTAGTTTTGCGAAATTAACCGGGACGCGTAATCCATGATTACATTCCTTTTCTATCTTCCTTTTCTCCTCTTGTTCGCCGTGGCTGCCATCTATGGTGAAAGGAAAATTTCCGCCTTTATCCAGGACCGCCTGGGCCCGATGGAAACAGGATACAAGGGCTTGCTGCAAACTATCGCCGACCTGATCAAACTGCTGCAGAAGGAGGATATCATTAATGAATCTGCCGACCGATTGTTCTTTCGCCTTGGACCGGCAATAATATTTATCGTCATTTTTACCGGTTTTGCCGTGGTGCCACTTTCGTCCGGTATTTCCGGATCAGGCATCGATACCGGGGTGTATTTTCTGCTGGCGGTCATTTCCCTGGATGTTATCGGGATCATGATGTCGGGTTGGGGTTCAAACTCGAAATTCAGCCTTTTAGGCGCCATGCGATCGGTTGCCCAGATCGTTTCATACGAAGTTCCCATGGCACTTGCTGTTCTGACCGTCGTCATGTTTGCACAATCTATGAACCTGCAGGACATTTCCACCCAGCAGGGAATTTTCCTCGGAAGGACCCACGGCCCGGGTTTGCAGGATACGCATAATTATCTTTTCGGAATCGTCAGGTCTGTTGATATAACCCATATCGGGGGATTCCTTAGCTGGAATATATTACGTATGCCGCTATTCATCCTGGTATTCCTGATTTTTTTTATAGCCGGGTTATCCGAAAGCAACCGGGCTCCATTCGATATTCCGGAAGCCGAGTCGGAATTGGTAGGAGGTTATCATACCGAATACTCCGGTTTCCGGTTCGCAATTATCATGCTGTCGGAATATGCCATGATGCTTCTAATCTGCCTCTTGGGTACTGTTCTGTTCCTTGGAAGCTGGAATTCGCCTTTGCCGAACCTCGGGCCTGTAAAGCTGGCTGACTGGACAAGCGGTGTTCCCGGGACTCTGGCAGGAAATGCCTGGGGAATTTTCTGGCTTCTCTCCAAAACCCTGGTATTGGTATTGATCCAGATGTGGGTCAGGTGGACCTACCCGCGTCTCCGCGTAGATCAACTGATGTCACTTTCATGGAAATACCTTACCCCGGCCGCCCTTATCCTGTTATTCATTACCGGAGTATGGAGGCTCTGGATGCCATGAGTAAGGAAATAAATCATGATTCGACTGCCCTGAATTCCCGTAATTCTTACTGGGGAAATATTACCGTGGCGTACACTACTCTCCGGAAAGGACTGATGATTACATTGGCCCACCTCTACCGGGCACTGTTCCGCTGGAAACCTCTGGGCATACGTGATAAGGATTATTTCAGGGAGGATAAGGGAGTATTTACCGTTCAGTTCCCGCATGAAAGCCTGCCGATCCCTGAAACGGGAAGGTATAAATTGCATAATGAGATAGATGATTGTATAGTATGCGATAAGTGTGCCAATATCTGCCCGGTGGATTGCATTGAGATCGAATCCATACGTTCCGCTGTTGAATTCGGAAAAACATCCGATGGCACCCCGCGGAGAATTTATGCCGCCCGTTTTGATATTGATATGGCCAAATGTAGTTTCTGCGGATTATGTACAACCGTTTGTCCGACGGAATGCCTTACAATGACCCCGGAATTTGATTTCAGCGAATATGATGTCAATCTTCATAAGATCTCCTTTGCCGTAATGACAAAGGAAGAAATTGACAAAAGGAAAAAAGAATGGGAAGATCATGAAAAGCAACAGGCCTCAGCAGGAGGATCTTCACCAGCTTCAGGAGGAACCGGATCTTTAGTCCGTCCGAAAATAAAATTCCCGGGAAAACCTGTAATCCCTTCCGCAGCACGTGAATCGCAACCTGATCAGGATAAGGACCCCGCCTCCGGGAAAGACCAGGACGCGGATAATGGATCATCAACCCAACCCGACGAGGCCTGATATGGAAACCACGCAAATAATTTTTTATGGTCTTTGCGCTGTCATCACGGCTTCCGCTTTGCTGATTTTATTTACAAAAAATATCATCCATGCAGTATACCTTCTCGCACTGGTATTCCTTGGAATAGGTGGAATATTCGTTGTTGCTCACGCCGAATTCGTGGCTGTAACACAGATCATCATCTACGCCGGGGGTGTGCTTATTCTTCTCGTATTTGGCATTATGATAACGAACCGGTCAGGCGGCGGTAAACTTATATCAGGATCGTCCAATATTATTATCGCCGCCATACTTGGCATATGTTTATTCTTTCTTATAGTCAAAGGCATCCTTGAAGTTCCTTTCGCCGACCAAAAACTATTTCTTTTCCCACAGAATAATGTAATTACCAGCACGCAAGGCCTGGGTATTACTTTAATGTCAGACTATGTACTGGCATTTGAAGTGACAGGGATCCTTTTACTGATTGCCCTGGTCGGGGCTGCCTTTCTGGCAAAGAAAAAATCCGGATGGAAAGAAGATGATACCCGTTGAACATTATATCATATTGAGTGCTGCGCTCTTTGTGACCGGGCTGATGACGGTCATTATAAAGAAGAACCTTGTTATGATCCTTATTGGGATCGAGTTGATGCTGAATGCAGCCAATATAAACCTGGTGGCATTTTCCGCACTGGATAACAGGATATTTACCGGCCGGATCTTTGCGTTGTTTGTCATCGTGCTTGCCGCTTCCGAAGCTGCCGTTGCATTGGCCATAATACTGAATGTTTACCGGACATTCAGGACAACGGATGCCGACAGGATCAATGAATTGAAAGGCTGATTGGATAATATTATTTACATATCGCAGGGACTTAAAGGCACGACCGTGATCATCGCGCTGATGGTGTTCTTACTCCCGTTATTATCCTTTATTTTAATGAACCTGTTCCGTTTCCGGAAAACAGATCCCGGCTGGATCTCTTCTGCCATAACCGCGTTGGCCCTGGCAGGTTCAGGAGCGCTTGTGATCAGGACCTGGGATACTTCACCCGTTCATTTTTCCGTTGGATGGCTTAGTATTGCAACCGGCTCGGATCCCATTCAGATAAACCTCGGGTTCCTGTTCGATAATGTTTCTGTTTTCATGTGCCTGGTGGTACTGATAATCGCTTTTGCCGTCCATCTTTTCTCGATCGATTATATGAAAGGTGAATACCATTACCGAAGGTTCTTTTCTCTCCTGGGATTTTTCACTTTCTCAATGCTGGGGTTTGTATTGTCTGATAACCTGCTCATGATGTTCATTTTCTGGGAGCTCCTGGGTTTCTCATCCTACGTGCTGATCGGGTTCTTTTTCAGGAAGCCTTCGGCAGCCAGGGCGGCGAGGAAGACTTTTATGATCAACCGGATTGCCGACATCGGGTTCCTGATCGCTCTGATGATATTGTGGTCGCATTTCGGCACTTTTGACCTGGACATAATTAAACAGAATGTTTCCAATGTTATAACCGATCCTTCCCTGATGACCCGCGGAACTTCCTGGCTCTTCTTTGCCGGAATGGGATTGTTCGTAGCAGCCATAGGGAAATCAGCCCAGTTTCCCCTGCTTGTCTGGCTGCCGGATGCCATGGAAGGCCCTATCCCTGTTTCTGCCCTGATCCATGCTGCTACGATGGTAACGGCGGGAGTATTCATGCTAACCAGGACCTTTGCGTTGCTCACAATCCCCGTTCTCAATATAATAACCATTACTGGAACGATCACGGCTTTCATGGGCGCTATTGCAGCCTTGTCGCAGTATGATCTTAAAAAAGTTCTTGCCTATTCAACCATATCACAGCTCGGGTTCATGATCACGGGAATAGGGGTAGGGGCCAAGGAACCGGCCCTGTTCCATCTCTTTACCCATGCCTTTTTCAAAGCCGGTTTGTTCCTTTCGGCGGGAATGATTATTAAAACTCTCAATGAGCTGGTTGCCGGTCATTATGAAGGCGATATCCATATTGACCCGCAGGATATGCGGATCATGGGAGGATTGAGATCCAGGCTTCCGCTGGTTTTTCTTGCCTTTACAATGTTTTCTGCAGCCCTTGCCGGTATTCCTTTCTTTTCCGGGTTTCTTTCAAAAGATACAATACTGAACGGAACCCTGGCCTGGGCTCGTTTTCAGGCAATCCATGGAAACCTGTTGGGATACCTTGTCCCGGCCATGGGATTCCTTACTTCATTTCTGACGGTGCTTTATATCGGCAGGGCAGTAGCACTTACATTCTTCGGTGAGTTCAGGTTACCGAAGCTGATCCCGGGATGGAAGGGTTTTCCTGAAAAACTGAAACAGCGTCCTGCCGTGGCCTCTTACCCGGTACTCCTGCTTTCGGTTTTATCACTGGCAATAATATTTTCTGTAAACCCGTTCAGTCCGGGCTATAGCTGGGTGCTTTCCCATATAAAACCCGGTGTTCAGCAAGCCTATTCCACCGCTTCATTGAATTTGAGCGAAACATTATCCTTGCTGGCTGAAAAGGGACATAGTCTGATTGCCATACTTTCAATGGGAGTTGCTTTCGGAGGTGTAATTTCCGTTTATTACCTTTTTATGGCAAGACAAAAGTTTACAACCCGGCTGAAGGAACAGGATACTTCCATGAATTTCTTCCAGGGACTTTCATACCATAACTGGTATCTTGATGAGTTTTACAGGTTCGTATTTATCAGGCCTTTCAATGAAATTGCAAATGCGGCATCATGGACTGACAAAAAAATCATTGACAGGAGCATTGATATGGCGGGGATCGTCATGGTTGTGGCAGGACATGTGATCGGGTGGCTCGACAGGATACTTGTAGACGGCCTGGTCAAAACAGCAGCCTGGCTGGTTCGTCAGGCCGGGAAAGCCGCCCGTTCATTGCAATCCGGGAAAATTCAGCATTATTATATATGGGCTATTACATTTCTCCTGTTGGTAATTATATTGTGGTCATTATAAAGAGTTGATATGATTTTATCGCTTATCGTCTTTATACCCCTGGTATTCCTCGTGGTCATTCTCTTCGTACCCCCGGATAAAATCAGGTTATTCCGTACCGTTGGCATAGTTTCTTCGGGATTGCAACTGGTCTTTGCCATTGATGCCCTGTTGCATTTCCGGACAGGACCCGGTGCTCCTTCGGGAATAAACAAGGAAAGCGCCTTTCAATTACTGGAAAAAACCGGGTGGATACACCTCAGTCTGGGCCATGCAGGCTCACTAAATATTGACTATATCCTGGGACTTGACGGGATCAGTATCCCACTGGTAATCATGAGCGCCCTGGTCATATTTATCGCGGCAATTTCATCGCTTTCGATACGTAAAAAGATCAAAGGATATTATATCCTGTTCCTGCTATTAAGTTCTTCCGTCATGGGTTGTTTCATGGCCCTCGATCTTTTCCTCTTTTATATCTTTTTCGAATTCATGCTCCTTCCGATGTATTTCCTTATCGGGATATGGGGAGGCCCCAGAAGTGAATACGCAGCCATTAAATTTTTTCTCTACACCCTCCTGGGATCTATACTGGTATTTGTGGTTATGATCGGCTTGTACCTGTCGACCTTTGATCCTGTTCAGACAGGAATGAAGGCAGGATTGATCGTCTCTGAACAACAAGCCACACCTGCTGCGGTCCAGGCTGTACGCGACAGTGTCGATGCCGGTAAAATCAGGGAGAGCGAAATAATGAGAACTTTCAATATGGTAACCATGATGGATCCCGGGAATTTTATTCCGGGCAGCATTCTCGGGTTCCACCAGGCAAAAAAAATCCTGGGCCTTTCTCCCAGGCTCCTTGCATTCCTGTTACTTTTCCTGGGATTTGCCATAAAGCTTCCGTCAGTGCCTCTTCATACATGGCTTCCTGATGCTCATGTGGAAGCCCCAACCCCGATATCCGTCATCCTTGCGGGAATTCTCCTGAAAACCGGCGGATACGGGATGATCCGGATCGCCTATGGGATCTTCCCTGACGGGGGTATTCATTTTTCCTGCCTGGTAGGTGTCATGGGTGTTATTTCAATTCTTTACGGGGCTTATAATGCCCTCGCCATGAAGGACCTCAAAAAAATGATCGCTTATTCATCGGTTTCTCACATGGGCTTTGTCATGCTCGGACTGGCATCCTTTACCATCGAAGGGATCAATGGCGCCGTGTTCATGATGGTAAGCCATGGAATCCTTTCGGCCATGTTATTCCTTATTGCAGGTTTCATATATGACCGGACGCAGGACCGCATGATCGAAAATTACAGCGGACTGGCGGGAAAGATACCGCAGTTCACGGCTGTAGTAGTCGTAGCCTTTTTTGCATCCCTGGGATTGCCGGGACTTTCGGGCTTCATCGGGGAATTCTTTGTGTTCCTGGGTTCCTTTCAGTCTCACGTAGTTAACCAGCTTATCCCCCGGTGGATCCCGGTGATTGCTACTGCCGGCATTCTGCTGGGTGCAAGCTATTTCCTCTGGACTCTTCAGCGGATGTTTTTCGGTAAATACTGGCTCAGGGAACAAGCCTGGGAACCTTCGATGTCGGACCTGGATTTAAGGGAAAAGCTGATGTTCCTGCCTCTTATAGCGGCCTGTATAGCGATAGGGATCATGCCCTCACTGGTGACTCATCTTACGGAAAACTCAGTGGTAACCATGGTAAATGACCTGTACAGGACGGGTTTGAATAATCTCCATCTGATCAGCGGATTATAATTACGGGAATTGGATTTCAGGATAACACATAGTTTACATGACCTGATCAGCGACACGAAGCTTATCCTTCCGGAGATTATCCTTGCCATCCTGGTCATAGTGATTCTTATTACCGGAGTTGTTACCCGGGGTAAATCAAAAAGTATCCTCCTTTCGTTGATCATCTTCTGCGGCCTTATATTCAGCGCAATCATGCTGTATTTCCGGTTAACGGATATCATGGAACTACCCGAAAGAATTTCCTTTTCAGGATTTCTGCACATCGACAGCCTTGCCATCATATTTCAATTCCTCTTTATGGCAGGCGGATTTCTTTTTACGATTCTTTCACTGGCTGCCCGGGATACCGTCGGGAAAGACTCAGAAACGGAATATTACGTGATATTCCTGGGGATACTTCTCGGTTCCATGTTTATGGCCATGGCATCCAACCTGCTTATGGTATATATTTCCATAGAACTGGTGTCAATTTCATCATATATGCTTGCCTCATTCGGATTCAACCGGAAGAGCATTGAATCGGGAATGAAGTACATTCTTTTCGGTGCAGTGTCAAGCGCCGTCATGTTATACGGAATATCCTTGCTGTACGGGTACACACACAGCCTTGATTTTCTAACATCGGGATTCATCGATAAACTGGCGGCCCTTCCGGCCCTCCCGGTGCTTACAGCGCTTATGATGGTTATGGCGGGGCTGCTTTTTAAAATGGCTGTAGTCCCGTTTCATATCTGGACGCCGGATATTTATGAAGGAGCCCCGGTCCCTCTTATCGCTTTTTTTTCTGTCGTGCCAAAACTGGGCGGCCTGGTAATATTTGCAAGATTTTTTTATACGCTCAATCAGCAACCCATGGGAATTGACTGGCAGATGATTTTCGGTATGCTGGCTATCCTGACCATGTTTATCGGGAACCTGGCAGCCTTATGGCAGAAGGAAGCGAAACGGATGATGGGCTATTCCTCCATCGCTCATGCAGGATATCTTTTAACCGGGATCGTAGCTCTTAATGCCTTCGGACTTTTGGCTGTCATTGTTCATGCTACAGTGTATCTTCTCATGAATTTTCTCGTATTCCTTTTAATTGAGCTTTATTACCCGGTTACGGGGAGTACGGTCATTGAAAATTATGCCGGACAATTCAGGAAATCACCCGCTTATGCTGCCCTGATACTGATCGGCTTTATTTCCCTGATAGGGATTCCTCCCACGGGAGGCTTTTCTTCCAAGCTCCTGCTGTTTTCTTCAGCCTGGGACGGATACAGCCACCAGGGAAGTTCCATATTATTATGGCTTGTAATTGCCGGCGTTTTAAACACCTTAATATCAGTATTTTACTATTTACGCATACCCTATTTCATGGCATTCAGGGAACACGGTGAAGGACGACATTTATCCGTACTGCATCGGCCATTTTACCTTGGAGTGGGGATAATTCTGGTTCTTTTCATATTTATTATCTTCATTCGCCCGGACCTGTTGTTACATATTTTGAATAAGCTTAACTTTGTTTACCGGGGAATGACCCAATGAGCGATACTATCAAACATGAGTG
>JBJKSY010000018.1:0-3907 GCA_046703645.1 Cyclobacteriaceae bacterium | reverse complement strand
CTGAAAAACTTCGGATTCCACCTGGGTTTCGGCTACGACTTCGGCCAGATATATCACAATTTCGGTTTTATCGCTGGTGCGGCCTATAACTGGAAAGTTATGCTTTAAATTCCGGACCGATTTTTTCTTTATATCTCAGGCTTTTTTTCAATGAAGGTCCTGAGAGAAAGAAAAAGGCCAGTTTGATATATTCCATATTCCTGTAAAATTTCCTGAGACTTCGGAAAAACTGGGTTAAGCGCCAGATCCAGGATGCAAGGACCCCGTAATGCTTCCTGTAGAGATAATGTTGGGATATATAAAATTCTTTCAGGTAAGGATAATTTATTTTACTGCTGCTGGCAGAACTTTGTCCCTGAAAATGAATGTATTTTGCTTCCGGGATCAGGTAACAAAGTAAACCTGCCTTTTTTAACCTTATTGCCAGGTCTTCTTCTTCACAATAAAGAAAAAACACAGGGTCAAATCCGCCGATCTTTTCAAAAGCGGTTGCCCTTACGAAAAGTGAACTGCCATTGATTACCGGAACCAGGACAGGATCGTAATACAGCCTGCCCTTACGGGGGTACCGGGAGGGATATAAAAGCCGTAAAAATCCGGCTCCCAGGAGTTTTAATTTAAGATCAGGAATATAATTAAAATTAATGCCTGGATTCCCTTCGGCATCATACATCTGGCCGGAAGATATACCAGCCTCCGGATGTTTTTCCATAAAGTCAAAAAGGATTTTGAGGTTGTCATTCTTTAGAAGGGTATCATTATTAAGGAAAAAATAATACCTGGCTGAACAGAAATTGATACCAAGCATGTTACCGGCCCCGAATCCCGCATTGATACGGCTCCGGAATATCAAGACACTGTCATTTCCCTTAATTTGATCCAGTTTTTTAAATTCTTCGGGCTGCGAATTGTTATCGACAACGACTATCTTATAAATTAAGGGTGATTTGGATTGCTGGATAATGGAATTGACACAGCGGACTGTATGGTCGCTGGAATTATAATTTAATATGATAATCCCGATATCTTCCAAAATTCAACTAGTATAATTGTAAAGGGAAACGAACAATGAATGTACTCCCGATCGCCGCGAAATTTAAAGGGTATACCGTAAAATGTCCAATGTTTCAAAAAATTGTTCCGTTTTATTTATCTGTCATGAGAGTTCCAGGACAGGGGCGCCGGTTGTTTTATTAAACCTGCTGAAATGGATCAGGGGTAATAAGGATATCTCAACCTGGATTATCATTAATAAGGGAGGGGAATTAGATCATGATTTCGAGCGGTTGGCCCCAACATTGATTTTAAAGCCTGCAAGATCTGAAACCCTCCCCCGGAAAATAACCCGGAAATTCAAAGGAAAACATCCGGAATTCAGAAAAATCAGAAAATTCGTACCTGACAATATAACGCTTGTATATAGTAATACAGCGGCTAATGGTGACTTGTTGGATTTTATCAAAAGATATTTTAAATGCCCGATTATTACACATCTGCATGAACTGGAAAACGTGATCCGCTCACTGGGCAATGACAACCTGAAGCATGTATTGAAGAATACGGATTATTATATTGCAGCTTCCGAAAAGGTAAAAGATTATTTTTGTAATAATCACCAGGTGAGTGAAGATGCGATTTGTGTAGTTCACGAGTTCATATCTCCTCCGGATTCCCTGACCGGAAATCATCCGGTTTTACCCATTGGGATCAGGATAAATAAAGAAGATTTTGTTGTTGGATCTGTCGGGTTTGTGGATTACAGGAAAGGCTTTGACCTGTTCCTTGAAACTGCTTCTGCCGTAATTAATGAACCGGGAATTCAGGGTGTCAAATTTCTATGGGTGGGGGAATTTGGCCACGGCAGGAAAAAAATAACAGAAAATTACCTGAAAAGGCACCATCTGGAAGATATGGTTGCTTTTACAGGTGGGGCCAGGAATCCATACGGATATTATAGCCTTTTTAATATCTTTTTTCTTGCATCCAGGGAAGATCCCTTCCCATTGGTCATGCTGGAAAGTTCGTGGTTTGGAAAACCTGTTATGGCTTTCAGAAATTCGGGAGGTGCTGCAGAATTTATTGATGAAAACTCTGGAATATTGCTTGACGATTATGATCCGGGGAAAGCTGCGGAATGGATCATTCATCTTAAGGATCAACGTGAATACTTGTTGAATCTGGGCAATCATGCCAGGGATAAGATAAATGAATCTTTTTTAACCGATAAACTGGCTCCGGTTATTTTTGATAAAATTTTAAAAATTTCTGGTAAAGAGGCCGGTAACCTTAATATTCCGGAATAAAATTAAACTTGTAATAAATTCATCGGATGAAAATAAGCGGGTTTTCCTTCGTGAGAAATGCGACAAAACTTTATTACCCGGTAAAGCAATCTATTTTATCAGTGCTGGATATTGTGGATGAATTCATAGTAGCCCTGGGGGATTGTCAGCCGGATGACAGAACGAGACAGGAAATTGAAAGCATTGGTTCATCGAAGGTAAAGATTATCGATACCCGATGGGATCTTACTAAATATCAGCATGGTACCGAATACGCACATCAAACGGATATTGCACGGGCCAACTGTTCCGGTGACTGGCTATTGTATCTGCAAAGTGATGAAGTGATACATGAAAAATATCTGGAAACGATAAAAGGGGCCTGTCTCAATTATCTTGCACGAAGGGATGTAGAGGGTTTTCTCTTCCGTTACTATCATTTCTGGGGAGATTACAATCATTACCACAAATCCCACGCCTGGTATCCGGCTGAAATCAGGATTATACGTAATATTCCGGAAATTCATTCATGGAATGATGCACAATCATTTAGAAAAATACCCGGCTTTGACGGACTCAGTTACAGGGAAAAAAATGGTACTGAAAAACTGAAGGTGATTCCCCTGGATGCGACTGTTTACCACTATGGCTGGGTACGCCCGCCGGATACTATGCAGAATAAACGCAAAGAATTTGACAGGGCTTATCAGGGGGATGAAGTTTCGGAAAGAGGACACCGGCAGGAAGAAATGTATTTTGACTACGGCCCGCTTTCCCGGCTGAATGTTTTCAGGGAAACACATCCTGCAGTAATGAAGGAGTGGATTGAGAAATTCGACTGGCAGGACCGGCTTCAGTTATCAGGCCCAGTAAAGCCCGGCCGTTACCTCTACAAGCATGAAAAACTGAAATACAGGCTGTTGACTTTCCTGGAACAAACGATTTTAGGAGGAAGACAAATCGGCGGTTTTAAAAATTACAGGCTTATTAAGCCGTAGTGGAAACTGCTTCCTGTGGCTTCGCCCGTTTCCAACGGTTATGGGACCATAGCCAGTTCGGAGGGTACTCCCGGATCGTTTCTTCAAGTATGGACCCGAATTTTTCCGTGATCATGTTTTCCGGAGAATTCCCTTCCGTAACATCAACTTCCACAAACTCGATCTCATAATATCCTCTTTTTATCCTCCTCATTTTACAATAAATAACGGGCAGGTGCAGAATACGGGATAACCTTTCAGGCCCGTTAATGAATGGAGTATCCTGGTTCAGGAATTTCAGCCACTTCAGGCTTCGCTCGCCAAAAGGGGCCTGATCGGCAACCATTGCAATTACTCGGATCATATTATGCCTCTTGTTTTCTTCCGAAAGGATATATTTCTTTTCGATCATATGAGCCCCGAACCTCGATCGGATTTTTAACATAAGTCTTTCAAAAAAAGGATTTTTCACCCTTAGATATACTGCATCGGGCGGATACAGAAGCTGTGTACTGCAGGATGCCAGAAGCCATTCCCAGTTACAGTAATGCGATGTAAGTGCCAGTACGCTTTTACCGTTTGCCAGGCGGTCATTGAGAATTTCCAGGTTTTTTACCACAGCCCTGCGGTTCAGCTCTTCACGGCTGA
>JBJKSY010000017.1:0-4948 GCA_046703645.1 Cyclobacteriaceae bacterium | reverse complement strand
AAAAAATCTGATTGATATCTTTTCAATGAAGTAAATAATTAAGGTCACCGGGCAGAAATCTCAAGCATTTTCAAAATAGGCCTCCTGGCCTGGTCCATGACTCTTTCAGAGAGCCGGACTTCCGGCTTTTCGAATTTCAAAGTCCAGTATAATTTCTGTAGTGTATTCAATTTCATGTAGGAGCAATCATTGCAGGCACAGTTAGCATCAGTAGACGGAGCCGGAATGAATTCCTTTCCAGGGGAAGACTTTTTCATCTGATGGAGGATCCCGCTTTCAGTCGCCACAATAAATCTCCGGCTTGTGTCATTGACTGTATACTTCAGCAAGGCAGTAGTGGAACCGATAAAGTCGGCAATCAGTAAGAGAGGCTTTTCACATTCCGGGTGAGCAATGAATTTGGCATCGGGAAATTGTTCTTTAATTTCCAGTACCTTTTCCAGTGAGTATTTTTCATGCACCATGCAGGCCCCGTCCCAAAGTACCATATCCCTGCCTGTAATCCCGTTTATATAGTTCCCGAGGTTTTTATCCGGGGCGAAGATCAGCCTGGTTTCCTCAGGAAAGCTTTCCACGATTTTAACTGCATTCGAAGAGGTGCAGATCACATCCGACATTGCTTTAATCTCTGCCGTACAGTTTATATAGCTGATAACTTTATAACCCGGGTATTTCGATTTGAACTCAGAAAATTTCCCGGCAGGAGCGGATTCGGCTAAAGAACAGGAAGCCTTTAAATCGGGGATGAGAACCTTTTTACCGGGGTTGAGGATCTTTGCGGTTTCTGCCATAAAATGAACACCCAGAAAAACTATAACGTCAGCCTGCGTTTTAGCGGCATTTCTTGAAAGTTCAAGGCTATCACCGACAAAATCAGATATATCCTGAAGTTCCGGGGTAATATAATAATGGCCGAGAATTACCGCATTCTTTTGCTTTTTGAGGTCCCGGATAGCTTCGCTGAGATTCAGCCGGTTCTCTACCTCAAGATCAATAAATCCGTTATTGGCTATTTGTTCGTCAAGGTCCTGATCACGCAATTCCATCTTTTAAGCATGCTATTATGCCTGACTGTATTATTTCATCAAATATCCTCAAATTTTCGGATCAGATCAGTTTTAGAGCGGATTTTTATGCTATTTAAGTAACAAAGGGATCAGGTGAAAGGCCTTTGAGAGAGTAAATGACCAGAAAATGGCGCTAAAAAGCATATAGCCGATTATTCTCGATTTCGAGCCTCCGAAAGCATAAACAACCAGGGTTCCGAGGATGGGCGAAAAAAGGACCGGGGTAAGAAAAGAAATTCCGAATAGCCCGTATTTTTTCCAGAATGTTACCACCCTCCGGTTTCGCTTTGTAAAAACCTTCTGGTCTTTCCGGAACGTGGCAATGATCCACTTTCGAAGTCCCGGACCGAAGAATGAAACGATCACTACAGAGGTCATCATTCCAAGTACCGTCATGATAACAGTTTCAATAAAAGAAAGACCTATGGCTGCTCCCAGAGTGGGTCCGCCAATGAATTTGAGCATACTTACAAGATAAACCGTCAGATATTTACCGATCCCTGTAACCATTTACCAGACAAGAGTATAAGTATAGAAAATATATATTAATACAAGAATCAAACCTTCAGTTCTTGCCAGTTGTTTTCCGGATATCATCATCGGCAAGATGATAAGGGTCACACCCAGCATCCACAGCATGTCAGAATGAACAATAACATCATTAACACTTACATCCTTGATCATGCTTGTGATCCCAAGAATCCCTAATATATTAAAAATATTGGAACCCATCAGGTTACCGATAGCAATATCCGTTTGTTTTTTAAAGGCTGCAATGCTTGAAGCTACAAGTTCGGGGACGCTGGTTCCTATCGCTACTACAGTAAGGCCGATAACCCGTTCGCTGACGCCCAAAAATCTTGCAAAATCCTGCGCGGAATTTACGAAAAGCTCTCCGCCGTAAAACAACCCAAGGCAGCCTATTACTATAAACGCAATGTTTTTAAAAAGGGTATCCGGCTTGGAATTAGTTTCCATTCCCTCCAAAGAGCTTTCGTTGGAATCGGTTCCTTTTTTCGACAGGTAGGTGATATAGATCAGGTAGCTTATCAGGATAACAAGGAAAACTATTCCTTCATAATACCGGATGATTCCCGCCCTTACAATTATATACAGCAACAACGAACTTCCCATGGTTACCGGCCAGTCGATCCTCAGTGAATTTTTTTGAACTGAAATTGGGTTGATCAATGCCGTTAATCCGAGAATCAGGGCCAGGTTGCATATATTGGATCCGACAACATTTCCGAGGGCAATATCGGAACTTCCATGTAAGGTTGAGGTTGTGGATACAACCAATTCCGGAGCTGATGTCCCGAAGGCTACAATGGTAAGACCGATCAGTAAAGGAGAGACTGATAACCTGAGAGCAATCGATGATGCTCCCCTTACCAGCATATCACCTGTTACTACCAGAATGACCAGGCCAATAACCAGTAATAATATTGTCGTAAACATTATGATTCCAGTGTCATATATTTATAGTGCCTGGATTAACATAATCCCTTTCCCGCGTGACACTGAATTAGAGTGTCTTAAATTTAATTGAAATTTTATAATTAACAGTAAAATTGTTTTTTTGAAATTATTAAAAAATCCGATTGTCACTTATTGATGAATTCTGTTGCCGGCATAAACATATTATATGAAAAACGACTATTCACTATTAAAATCCCTGCTCCGGATAAAGTCACCTTCCGGCGAAGAAAACAATATGAAGCAATTCATAATCAGGCATATACGGAGCCTGTCAAAGGGATGGACCCTGATTGAAGGGCCGAATATTCAGGATTGCCTGATTGCCTGGAAAGGTAAGCCCGGGGTAGCTGTTTTCGCTCATATGGACACAACGGGATTTACTGCAAGGTATGAAAATCAACTGGTCCCGATCGGGAGTCCTGATATAGGAGACGGTTCCGTGATTGTCGGTGAAGATAGCCTGGGGATCATCGAATGTGAAGTAAAAATGAATGAGAAAGGCCGGCTTTACCATAATTTCGGGCGTCCTGTTGACAGGGGAACAACCCTGGTTTACAAACCGGATTATTCGGAATCACAGAGCTTTATCCGGTCACCTTATCTCGATAACCGACTTGGAATTTATGTGGCGCTTCATTTGCTTGAAAATTGGGATAATGGCATGCTTGTCTTCAGTTGCTGGGAGGAAGCCGGTGGAGGATCTGTCCCATACCTGGCTAAAATCATGTATGAGGATTACAAAATTCACCAGGCCCTTATATCGGATGTTACCTGGATAACCGACGGCGTTTCACATGGCGCCGGAACAGTTATTTCGCTTCGTGACCGGAATATACCCCGAAGATCATTCATTGAACATATTGTCAGCCTGGCCGGAAAAACCGGGATCGACATCCAGCTTGAAGTGGAAGGAGAGGGTTCGAGTGACGGAGGAGAAATTCAGCGTTCTCCATACCCCATTGATTGGGCTTTTATAGGTCCGCCCGTGGAAAATACTCATTCAGCCAGGGAAAAGGTTCATAAAAAAGATATAATTTCGACCCTTAATATTTACCAGGTACTTACGCAATACCTTTAGGTTTTAATGGATTTTTATGAGGATCAAGGATAAAGATTTTTTAATCCTGTTAAAGGAAGAAGAAATAAGGCAACGTGTGGTTGAAATGGCAAAAGAAATTAACCGGGATTATGAAAAAAAGCAACCGCTCTTTATTTCCGTATTGAACGGCGCCTTTATTTTTGCTGCGGATCTCATTCGTGAAACGAGCTTCGACTCTGAAATATCCTTTATAAAACTTGCCAGCTACGATCACACTTCAAGCACGGGAAAGATCAAGGAACTGATCGGATTGAACGAAAAACTCTTCAAAAGGGATATTATCATCATTGAAGATATTGTTGACTCAGGGTTTACCCTTTCCTATTTGCTGGAACATATTTCCGGGCTGGGTCCCTCCTCCCTGGAAGTGGCGGCGCTGCTTGTTAAACCGGAATCCCTTAAAGCTGATATAAATATAAAATATGCCGGTTTCAGGATTCCGGATAATTTTGTTGTCGGATATGGATTGGATTATGATGGTATCGGAAGGAATCTTAAGGATATATATTTTTTAAAAAACTGACAGAACTATGATAAATATTGTACTTTTTGGCCCTCCCGGGGCAGGCAAAGGAACACAGAGTGATAAGATTATCGACAAGTATAATCTGACGCATATTTCCACGGGGGACCTTTTCAGGAAACATCTATCGGAAGGAACCGAGCTGGGCATAATTGCCAAGAAATATATGGATGACGGAAATCTCGTTCCTGACGATGTTGTGATAAGAATGGTGGAATTGATCATTGCTGAATGTATCGATTGTCCGGGCGTGATTTTTGACGGGTTCCCCAGAACT
This sequence comes from Cyclobacteriaceae bacterium, assembly GCA_046703645.1. Classification (GTDB taxonomy): domain Bacteria; phylum Bacteroidota; class Bacteroidia; order Cytophagales; family Cyclobacteriaceae; genus DATDPY01. Next base: position 503 of record JBJKSY010000017.1, on the reverse strand, counting down.
GTTAACCAGGCCATCGCGCTTGATGAGATGCTGAGCCGTTGGCAAAAGACTATTTCAGGTATGATATTATTGGAGGTTGAAGAGGAAGAATTAAAGAACCGAATCATGTTGCGTGGAAAGACTTCCGGACGGGCGGATGACCAGGATATAGAAAAAATCAATAACAGGATACAGGTGTATAAGGATGAAACACTCCCTGTGGCCAACTACTATCAGTCTCAGAACAAACTGAACGTTGTAAATGGAGTCGGTTCCATCGATGAAATATTTTCAGATATTTGCCAGGTGATCGATAAACTTCCCGAGTGAAATGACCGTTCATGTCTTCCCCTAATTTTATCGACTATGTAAAAATATACACCCGGTCAGGACATGGGGGAGCCGGATCCGTTCATTTCAGGAGAGAAAAATATATTCCTAAAGGTGGCCCGGACGGGGGTGACGGGGGCCGGGGCGGTCATGTGATCCTGCGCGGCAACCCTCAATTATGGACCCTTCTTCAC
>JBJKSY010000016.1:0-7586 GCA_046703645.1 Cyclobacteriaceae bacterium | reverse complement strand
GAAAATGAAGAATTCCGAAAGCTTGCCGTCTCAGCCTCGATTGAAACCGTTGAAGGTTGCACGATCGTAATGTTGCAGGGAGGATTTTACTAGGATTTTTTCCATTATTTCAACCTCCGGTTTTCATTCGGTTTTCATTAGATATTTACTCTGAAAACTGCCGGAAAATGCCGGTAAAAGGTGTATTTTTGGGCAGTCAAAATGCTGTATATGAGTGAAATAAATCAAGTGAGAAAGTCCGGAGGTTATTCAGCCGATAACATTCAGGTGCTCGAAGGTCTTGAGGCTGTCAGGAAGCGGCCTGCCATGTATATTGGCGACGTGAGTTTCAAGGGATTACACCATTTGGTATGGGAGGTTGTGGATAATTCCATTGATGAGGCCCTGGCCGGATTTTGTACGGAGATCGACGTTCAGATTCTAGAAGATAATTCCATAACGGTGCTCGATAACGGGAGGGGTATACCCACGGATATTCATCCCAAGGAAAAGAAATCGGCTTTGGAAGTGGTAATGACCATGCTTCATGCCGGTGGTAAATTCGATAAAAACACCTATAAGGTTTCGGGCGGATTGCATGGCGTGGGTGTATCCTGCGTGAATGCCTTGTCGAAATCGCTCCTGGTTTCTGTATACAGGGAAGGTAAGATCTTCCAGCAGGAATATGCCAAAGGCATTCCGTTGTACAGTGTAAAGGAGACCGGCAAAACTGAAAAGACAGGTACAGAAACACATTTCATTCCTGATGATTCCATATTTATTGTAAAGGAATTCAAGTACGATACCATTGCATCCCGTCTCAGGGAACTTGCTTTCCTCAATGCAGGCTTAACGCTTCGGCTTACCGACCTCAGGGAAAAAAATGAAAAGGGTGAGTATAAATCCGAGACATTTCTTTCAATGGGAGGACTGACGGAGTTCGTGAATTACCTGGACAGCGGCCGTGAAAAGCTAATCCCTGAGCCGGTCACCATCGCCGGTGAAAAATCGGAAATGCCTGTTGATATATCGCTTACCTATAACACCTCCTTTACCGAAAATGTGGTTTCCTATGTAAATAATATCAATACTATTGAAGGAGGTACCCATGTAGCCGGGTTCCGCAGGGCTTTGACCCGTACATTGAAATCATATGCTGATAAGACCGGACTTCTTGAGAAGTTGAAAATTGATATTTCGGGGGATGATTTCAGGGAAGGCCTCACTGCAGTGATCAGTGTAAAGGTTGCTGAACCCCAGTTTGAAGGTCAGACGAAAACTAAACTTGGAAATTCGGAGGTTCTGGGTGCAGTGGATACTGTGGTAGGGGATTCATTACAGTATTTCCTGGAAGAACATCCGAAGGAAGCCAAAATGATCGTGAACAAGGTTATCCTTGCTGCCCAGGCACGACATGCCGCCAGGAAGGCCCGCGAGATGGTGCAAAGAAAAAATGTGCTGGCAGGAACCGGGTTGCCTGGAAAACTGGCGGATTGTTCGGATACGGATCCGGGATTATGCGAGCTTTATCTCGTTGAAGGTGATTCTGCCGGAGGTTCCGCCAAGCAGGGCAGGAACCGGAAATTTCAGGCTATTCTTCCATTGAGGGGAAAAATCCTCAATGTTGAAAAAGCCCAGGAACACAGGATCTATGATAATGATGAAATTAAGAATATGATCACTGCCCTGGGAGTATCCTTCGGAACTCCGGACGATGAGAAAGCGCTTAACCTCGATAAGCTGCGGTACCATAAGATCATCATCATGACCGATGCCGACGTAGATGGCAGCCATATCCGGACCCTCATTCTTACATTTTTCTTCAGGTATATGAGGGAACTCATTGAACAGGGATATGTATATATTGCCATTCCCCCGCTTTACCAGGTGAGGAAGGGTAAAACCGAAAAATACTGCTGGACAGAAGAAGAAAGGGACCTGCTGATTAAGGAACTTGCCGGTGATGGCAAGGAAGACAGCGTCGCCATCCAGCGTTACAAGGGGCTCGGTGAAATGAACCCTGAACAGCTATGGGTCACCACAATGAATCCCGATACAAGAAGACTCAAAAAGGTGACTATTGAATCGGCAGCCGAGGCGGATCATCTTTTCTCCATGCTTATGGGTGATGAGGTAGCGCCCCGCAGGGAATTTATTGAGGCCAATGCCAAATACGCTAACCTGGATATTTAATATATTTGAAGTTTAAACTAAGAGACTGGTTTATATGAACCCGATTTCTTCATCCGTTACCATTATCGACCGGAACAAAATTGAGGTTATGATTGAAAAAAGTAACCTTATCAGCAGGGACCTGAGCTGGCTGAGGTTTAACCTTCGCGTTCTCGATCAGGCAAAAAAAGAGCACCGCCATCTTCTTGACCGGCTGAAGTTCATTGCCATAACTGGCTCTAACCTCGATGAATTTTTCATGATCCGTGTCGGAAGCCTGTATAATTATATGGACTATGGAAAGGAAAGGGTGGATTATTGCGGTTTACGGGAACGTCCGTTCAAAAAACTCCTCTTCGAGACCATTCATGAATTCACCGAAGAACAGCGGGGTTATTACCTGAATAACCTGGTTCCTCTATTCAGGGAAAATGGTTTATCCATTGCAAGGATCGAGGACCTGGATGACGAGGAAAGAGGAAAGGTGAGAGACTATTTTACCAATATAGTTTTCCCGATGCTGACCCCCATGGTTTATGACAGCTACCATCCCTTTCCGCTGCTGGTAAACCTGACCCAGATCTTCGGTGTGGTGACCCTGGCACAGGACAAGCCCAACAGGAAAAAGATATCCTTTATACAGGTTCCCCAGAATATCCCTAAATTCTTTGAGATCGAGAGGAATGAGGAGAAGATTTTCATTCCTGTTTCGGAGGTGATTAAAGATAATATCGACAAACTATTCAGGAATATCCGGATCGTTTCCGTCAACCTTTTCAGGATAACCAGGAACGGGGATTTTACAATTGAGGAAAGTGATGACCTGGAGGCGAATTTTATAGAGGAACTCAACAGCAAATTAAAGACCCGTAAAACCGGACGTGTTGTCAGGATTGAAATTGAAGAAGGCTTTGATGAAGGCCTCATCAACCTGTTAAAGAAAAGATGGGACCTGGAAGACGATAATATTTTCATAATCCGGAAAAATGAGTTGATCGATTTCACGGCCCTTTGGCAGATCGTAAATCACAGGGATTTCAGGGACAGACTACCCAAACATCATCCTGCAGTTCCTGCCTTGCTGTATCCCGTTGATTCAAGCGATGATATCTTTGAAATTCTCAAAGGAAGGGATATTATGCTTCATCACCCGTATAACAGCATTGAACCTTTGCTGGAACTTGTGGAACGGGCAGCAGAAGATCCCAATGTGCTTTCCATCAAGCTGACAGTTTACAGGCTCGCGAAACATTCGCGCATCACCTCCGCACTGCTTCGGGCGGCGGAAAATGGCAAGCATGTCAGTGTTCTGTTTGAATTGAAAGCCCGTTTTGATGAAGAAAATAACCTGGCCGAAGCCCAGAAACTGCAGCAGGCAGGTTGCTTTGTTATTTATGGGATAAGCAATGTCAAAACACATACCAAATTATTGCTGATCGTCAGGAAGGAAGGTAACAAGGTGACCCGCTACGTACATATGTCCAGCGGGAATTATAATGAAATAACCGCAAAGCTTTATACGGATATCGGAATTCTGACAACCGATGAGACTTATGCCCGTGATGTTTCCGAATTTTTCAATGCCATAACCGGTCATTCGCTACCTTCTATCTATGAATTGCTTATTACCGCTCCCAAGGATATGCGCCAGCAGATCATTGACCTTATACGGCTTGAAACTGAAAATGCGGGAAACGGTAAACCGGCAGGCATAGTCATAAAAATCAATTCACTGCAGGATAAACAGGTTATCCAGGAATTATACAAGGCTTCCCAGGCCGGTGTTAAAATAAAGCTGGTGGTAAGGGGAATTTGCTGCCTGCGGCCGGGACGTCAGGGCCTGAGTGAAAATATTGAAGTCTATTCAATTGTAGGAGATTACCTCGAGCATTCGCGCCTTTATTATTTTCATAACGACGGAGATCCTAAGGTTTATGGTGGAAGTGCGGATATTATGGTGAGAAGCTTTGACCGGAGAATAGAGTCCCTGTTCCTAATCAAGAATGAAATGGTCAGGCAACAGGCTATAAATATTCTAAGATGTAACCTGATGGATAATGCCAATTCCTATGTCATGAATGAAGACGGGACCTATACACCCAGATCCGTTGATGGCCAGGCATCGTTCAATATTCATACCGAATTTTATAAGGTAAAAATGGATGAGGCTTTAAATGCATCATTAATTTAATTCTGTTCTTTTTTCTTTATTTGTCAATTAAATACTTTATTTGGAGTTCTTATCAGGAAAGACGGAGGGACTGGGCCCCATGAAGTCTTAGCAACCTGCAGCCTCAGGCAAGGTGCTAATACCCATCCCGGAAACGGGAAATGATAAGGTTGACGGCCGCCAGCTTTCCTGAGTTAAATTCAATTAATGAAAAATGCAAGATTTGAATGAATTGTTGAAATCACGGATCCTGGTGATGGACGGGGCCCTGGGTACTTTGGTGCAAAAGCATAAGCTCAATGAGGAACAGTACAAGGGTGAAATATTCAGGAACCATCCCCATGCATTAAAAGGGAATTCGGATATTCTTTGCCTCACTCAGCCGGATATTATCCGGGGATTGCATGAGGATTACCTGGAAGCAGGTGCGGATATAATTTTCACCAACACCTTCTCAAGTAATGTAATCTCACAGGCAGATTACGGTCTCCAGGACGAGGTAGAGGAAATGAACAGGAAGGCTGCACAGATCGCCGTGGAATCAGCTAAAAAATATTCCGGCCTCACACCCGAAAAGCCCAGGTTCGTGGCAGGATCCATGGGGCCTACCAATAAAACGGCTTCCCTTTCTCCCGATGTGAACGACCCGGGATACCGGTCTGTGAATTTCGACCAGTTGTTCGAAGCTTACAAACAACAGGCAAAGGCTTTGGTGAAAGGAGGAGTCGAAATACTTCTTCTCGAAACTATATTCGATACCCTGAACGCAAAAGCCGCCCTGGCTGCCATTGATGAATTGCGTGAAGAAACAGGAATAAAAATTCCGGTCATGGTTTCGGTAACCATTACGGATGCCAGCGGACGTACCCTGTCGGGACAAACCATTGAGGCTTTCTGGATATCAATCTCTCATTTTGACCTTTTCTCGATCGGGATCAACTGTTCCCTCGGCGCCGAAATGATGCGGCCCTATATAACTGAGCTCAGCAGGATTGCCCATGTACCTGTCAGCATTCACCCTAATGCAGGTTTGCCGAATGCTTTCGGAGAATATGATGCAACACCGGAATTTATGGCGGAGGTGCTGGGTGACTATGCCAGAGAAGGTTTTGTGAATATTATCGGCGGATGTTGCGGCACGACACCGGATCATATACGGGCCTTTTCGGATGTCGTGAAGGATATTGCCCCGAGAGTGATTCCTCAACATGATCATCAATTTAGACTTAGCGGCCTGGAACCGCTTATCCTGCGACCGGATTCTAACTTTGTTAATATCGGCGAAAGAACAAATGTCACCGGCTCAAAGAAATTTGCACGGCTGATCCTGGACAACAGGTTTGATGAAGCCCTGGAAGTAGCAAGAGGTCAGGTCCAGGGCGGGGCCCAGATGATCGATGTGAATTTCGATGAAGCCATGCTGGATTCCGAACAGTCAATGACCCGGTTCCTGAACCTGGTTGCTTCCGAGCCGGATATCGCACGTGTTCCGGTTATGGTCGATTCCTCAAAATGGTCGGTAATTGTTGCAGGCCTGAAATGTATCCAGGGAAAAGGAGTTGTCAATTCCATATCCCTTAAAGAAGGGGAGGAGATGTTTATTGAAAGGGCCAGGCTGGTGAAAAGGTTCGGGGCGGCAGTGATTGTAATGGCATTTGATGAAAAGGGTCAGGCCGACAGTTATGAAAAACGAATAGCAATATGCCAGCGGTCCTATGACATCCTTGTTAATAAGGTTGGATTTCCTGCTGAAGATATCATCTTTGATCCCAATATTTTAACCGTGGCAACCGGGATGGAAGAACATAATAATTATGCGAAGGATTTCATCCGGTCGGTGAAATGGATCAAGGATCACCTTCCGCATGTTCATGTAAGCGGCGGGGTAAGCAATATATCTTTTTCTTTCAGGGGCAATAATGTTGTTCGTGAAGCAATGCATTCGGTATTTCTCTACCATGCTATTAAGGCAGGACTTGATATGGGAATCGTAAATGCCGGAATGATCGAGGTTTACGAGCAAATTCCCCCGGACCTGCTTGAAAAGATCGAGGACGTACTTCAGAACCGGAAGCCTGATGCCACAGAGAAATTGATTGAATACGCTGAAAATATAAAAGGATCCGGGAAAAAACTTGCTGTTGACGATGCCTGGAGGAAACAGGATGTAAGGGAAAGGCTCAAGCACGCGCTGGTGAGTGGTATCGTGGATTATATTGAAGATGACGTTGAAGAAGCCCGGCAGGGTTTTGAAAGAGCGATCCAGGTAATTGAAGGACCTCTGATGGACGGCATGAATGTGGTCGGCGATCTTTTCGGCGAAGGCAAAATGTTCCTCCCCCAGGTGGTAAAAAGCGCAAGGGTCATGAAGAAAGCCGTTGCCAGGCTGATCCCCTATATAGAAGCTGAAAAAACCGGTGAAGAACCCAATAATGCGGGAAAGATATTAATGGCAACCGTAAAGGGAGACGTACATGATATCGGTAAAAATATCGTTGGCGTCGTTCTGTCATGCAATAATTTTGAGATCATCGACCTGGGTGTTATGACCCCAATGGAGAAGATCATGGAAACTGCAGAAAAAGAGAAAGTTGATATTATAGGACTGAGCGGACTGATTACGCCTTCTCTCGAAGAAATGGTATTTGTTGCAAGGGAAATGGAACGCAGGAAAATGAAAATTCCGCTGCTTATCGGGGGAGCAACCACTTCCCGGATCCATACAGCGGCTAAAATTGCCCCGGCATACAGCGGCCCGGTCGTTCATGTGCTCGATGCTTCTCGGAGTGTACCGGTAGCAAGCAGCCTGACATCAGAGGATAAAACAGTATGCGACGATTTTGTAAAGAAGATACGCCTGGAATACGAAAAGCTTCGTGAAGATCATAACCGTAAACAACAGGCAAAGAGCCTGATCTCATTAAATGAAGCGCGGGATAAAAAGTTCACAACGGATTGGTCAGGAATGGATATTAAAAAACCATCTTTCCTCGGCACCAGGGCATTCCCTGATTTTCCGTTACAGGAACTGGTGCCTTTTATCGACTGGACCCCGTTTTTTATCACATGGGAAATACCCGGCAGGTATCCTGAAATATTTTCTAATACATCCTATGGTCATGAGGCTAAAAAATTATTTGATGACGCCAATAAAATGATCGATATCATTATCCGGGAAAAGCTTCTCAGGTCGAATGGGGTGGTTGGATTCTTCCCGGCTAATTCGGTTGCTGATGATATCGAGGTATATGATTTCAAACCGGGT
>JBJKSY010000015.1:0-5173 GCA_046703645.1 Cyclobacteriaceae bacterium | reverse complement strand
CATCCAGTCCGTCCCCTGTCCTGACCGACATCTCGATAAATTCAAGATGATGGTTCACCCTCAGGGCATATTCTTTTGCCTTTGCCATGTCAAAATCGACATAGGGAAGAAGATCGGTTTTATTAATGATGCAAAGATCCGATGTTTCGAACATGTTCGGATATTTTACCGGTTTGTCGGTTCCTTCTGTGACGGAAATGATTACTGCCCGTTTTGCCTCGCCAAGGTCAAAAAGCGCAGGACATACAAGATTACCGACATTTTCAATAAATAAAAGCGAACCCTGTTCGGGCTCCAGTTTTTTCACGGCCGTATTGATCATCTGAGCATCCAGGTGGCAACCCTGACCGGTATTTACCTGAACAACGCGAACTCCTGTTGCATGGATACGTTCTGCGTCGAAACTGGTCTGCTGGTCTCCTTCAATAACCGATACGCGAAACCGGTCTTTGATTTGCGCAAGAGTTTTTTCGAGCAAACTGGTTTTTCCCGAACCGGGAGAGCTGACCAGGTTCACTGCAAAGATTTTACTCGCTTCCAGGAAACCACGGTTTCTTTCAGCTAAAAGATTATTCCTTGATAAAATATCCTCCTCTACTGAAATTACAGTATGACCATGATCATGAGGGTGATCGTGATCATGGTCATGATGATGGCTATGATCATGATGATGATCAACCAGAAGGATGGATCCCCTGTTTTCCCCTGCAGGTTGAAATATACTTTCTTCGCCGATCAATGCGATCTTAACTTCTTCATCACTTTGTCCGCATCCACAAGTACTGCACATAAGCGTATTATTTAAAAAATTATTAATCCTGTTGTTATATCTTCAATTACCGATACGTTACCGGCCTTATCAGTGTTTCAGTTACAACCTCCGTAAATATATTTACCCGCAGTTTTCTGGTTCTCAATGATCTTGTAAAACCCTTCAAGATAATTAGTCACATCTTTTTTATTTCTGTCCGATAACTGATTACAGTTGTTGAAGATATTGAGAATGTCATCCTTTTTGTCAAGGAATAACTTAAAAACCGGGTTGTAATATTTTTCAGACCTGCACAAGCCCATAAAATACCTTTCCCTGATTGAATCGATCGGGAGGCCTTCATGAGGTACTGCATAAATTGCATTAACAAGCCCTGAATAATCAAAATCATAAGGTACCGGAAGAGGGTGAGGGCGTCTGTGGCTATTGATCTTGATCAGCTTGAGATTATGGAGATTGGAAACATACCAATCCGTATTGCCGATCATATACTGAAAAAGAGCCATTATATCAAAAGCAGTGGTATCAAGGGCATTAGGCTGTAATCCGTTAACGTTAACTTCGAGGGCATTCATCCGCTTGGCCACATGGTCGATATCTTCTATAAAAAAGCCCTGGCTTTCATACGACTTGCGGGAACCTGTATCCGTGAAAGTAATATTTACCAGGTAGGTTTTAAAGCTGGCTTTTGTAAGCTTTTCATAGGCCTGGTATATAAGATATTCTTTAACTATGTACTGATCGAAACTTGTCGACTGCATGCAGTCCGACACCAGTTTCATCTTGCCCCATTTATTGAATTGTTTATATCCGTACAGTGAATCAGAAAAGTCAATTCGCAGGGGCGGATGCTGGCAAAGATCCCGTCTGGAATTGCCACGCGGCCGGATGCGAATGTTCTTTGTTACATAGGTTGAATCCGGAAGGTAATAACTGATTGTTGCAGGTGTATATTCAGTTTCTTTCAGCGTTTTATTGAACTGATTGAAATCATATGCGACGGTTATATGTACCGGATGATTGTAATCGAACAGGGAATCACGCTTATGATGATTATAACCGTATGTCCCCGTCCATAGGAAGGAGAAAACAAGTATACATGTCAATCTTAAAAATCCTGAATTTTTCATATTCCAATTTAACATATTCTCGGCAATTGCTCGCCCGCCAGCATATCAAGTATCCTCTTCCCTCCCACCATCGTCTTCATTATTGTTTTTCCGGGATGATCTCCTGTCACCTCGCCTATGACAGCCGCCTCTCTGCCCAGCGGATCCTTCTTAAGAAAATCCAGGGCCTTACCGGCTTCGGTTTTATCTATAACTAAAACCACCTTTCCTTCATTGGCGACATAAACCGGGTCAAATCCGAGGATCTCACACAGGCCCAGTGTACCCTGTGCAACCGGAATATTCTCCTCATCGATTTCCATCCCCCATTTCCTGTTTTCACATATTTCCGATAAAACGGAAGCCAGTCCGCCCCGGGTCGCGTCACGCATGAATTTTACATGTTGACAGGTTTCAAGAAGGGTCTTTATCATGCCGTTCAGGGAAGCACAATCCGATTTTATATCCGATTGAAAATCAAGGGATCCTCTATGAGCCATAACTGCCATTCCATGATCACCCAGGGTGCCATTAACAAGGATCAAATCCCCGGGTTCAATTAATTCGCCGGTGACAATTTTTTCATATTTCACATCTACCGGGCCGATGCCGGTCGTGTTTATAAAGATCTTATCGCATTTTCCTTTCTCAACCACCTTGGTATCGCCTGTCACGATCTTAATGCCGGCTTTCTTTGCCTCGGTGCTCATCGATAACAGGATCCTTTCCAGGTCGGGAATCGGGAAACCTTCTTCGATGATAAACCCTGCACTCAGGTAAAGAGGGGTGGCACCTGATACGGCAAGATCGTTCACTGTTCCGCAAACGGCAAGTTTCCCGATATCACCTCCGGGGAAAAAAACAGGATCGACTACAAAAGAATCGGTTGTGATCGCCACCTTTCCGTGAACCGGGGGAAGCAGGGTTGCATCCCCCATGGTTATATTCAGCTCATTGCCGAAATATTTCATGAAATGGTCACTGATGAGGTCGTGCATCAGCCGGCCCCCGCTTCCATGTCCCAGTAAAATTTTATCTTCCATAATTATAACGGTAATGAGCATGACAGGCTCCCTCATGAGATACCATACAGGCTCCTTCAGGATTCTCAGGAGTGCAAACCTTTCCGAAAAGTTTACATTGGGAAGGCTCTTTGGTCCCTTTCAGGACTTCCCCGCAGATACAATGTTTATTTTCCCTGATCTCGGGAAGTTCGACCCTGAATTTTTTTTCTGCATCAAAGCCGGCATATTTATCGCACAGTTGCAATCCGCTGGCCGGAAGTATTCCCAGCCCGCGCCACCAGTCATCCCGTGGTACGAATACCTCATTCAGCATTTCCAGCGCTTTCAGGTTTCCCTCAGGTTTAACAGCCCGTGTATACTGTATCTCAACAGCGGGCCTGGATTGCTCCACCTGTAATACAAGCATGTAAATCGTCTGAAGAATATCAAGTGGTTCAAAACCCGATATCACGCAGCCCAATCCGTATTTCGCCGGTAGGTCCTCATAAATAGAAGATCCGGTAATTGTGCTTACATGTCCCGGGCCAATGTACCCGTTCAGCTTTACTCCTTCCTCCACCAAGGCCCTCATTGCCGGAGGCATGACCTTGTGCGATGATAACAGGTAAAAATTCTTAAGGTTATTCTTAAAAGCGGTAAGAATGCCTGCTGCAGATGAAGGGGCTGTGGTTTCGAATCCGATTCCCAGGAATATGACCGGCTGGTCCGGATATTGACCGGCAAGTTTCAGGGCATCCAGAATGGAATAAACCACCTCGATCCTGGCGCCGGAAGCCCTTTCTTTCTCCAGTGTCGAATAAGAACCGGGAACCCTGATCAGATCCCCGAAGGTGGTTATAATGACACCAGGAATTTTAGAAAGGGCAATTGCATGATCAATGAACCCCCGGCTTGAAACACATACCGGGCATCCCGGCCCGGATTTTAGTTGAATATTTTCCGGAAGGAGTGACGGAATCCCGAATTTCCGGATAGCCATGGTATGTCCTCCGCATACTTCCATAAAGGCAACCCGTTGCCGGGAAGCCTTCCGGATCTTTACCAGCATTTCATCGACCTGGGCACGGTCCCTGTATTCAGCAATATATTTCATCACTTAACCCGGTAAATCTTCCTGTCGATTGAATTCATCCAGTTCACGGAATAACTCAAGTGTTTTCATGGCCTCTTCGTGGTCCAGTTTCTGAATGGCAAAACCGGTGTGCAGCAATACATAATCGCCGGCCTTTACATCTTCCACCAATTGAAGACTCGCTTCATATACGGTTCCTCCCACCGATACACGGGCAAAGTCGCCATTCACTTCCAATACTTCTCCGGGAATACTTAAACACATAATATTTCCTGTTTTTCTGTTAATATAGCCAGTTGTCCCAGGGCAATCCCGCCATCATTGGAAGGGACAACCTTGTGACTGTAAAATTTAAATTTAAGTTCTTTTAACCGTTTTTCTAACCTTGAAAGGAGATATTTATTCTGGAAAATACCACCTGAAAGTATAACGGTCTCCAATCCGGAAGAATTCCTGATTTCCAGGCAAACCTCAGTAATTACCCTGACAAGGGTATTATGAAATTTAGCGCTGATCACGGGAATTTCAATCCCTTTTCTTATGTCTTCCGTAATCTGGCGAATCGTAATATCAAAACCGATATCCTCATTAAGGCTGAAATCATACCTTTTTTCAACATGTGGATCCGCAACCGATTCAAGCCGCATTGGGGCTTCGGAATGAAACCCGGATTTCATTAAGAGCCCGCATATAACCGCTACGGCATCGAAAATCCGGCCGGCCCCGCTGGTCAATGGGGTATTAATCCCTTTTTGTATTGACTTAAGAACCAGGTCGAGCTCCTTTTCAGGTATCCGGTGAAGGAACGACAGCCCTGAATTGACGAATTCAGGTCCCATGGAATCCAATAAATAGGACACCGCCATTCTCCAGGGATGAGCCACTGCCAGGTCGCCCCCCGGCATGGGTATATACCTGAAATGCCTGATCCTTTCAAATTCATTAAGATCGCAGATAAAAAATTCCGAGCCCCAGATATGACCATCGGTTCCCAGTCCCGTTCCGTCCATGCTTACACCGATCACCTTTTCGTGTAACCTGTTCTCAGCCATACAGGAGGCAACATGGGCGTGATGATGTTGAACTTCCAGCACAGGGATGCCCATGGATTTTGCATACCGGGTCGATAAATAGTCGGGGTGACTGTCACAGGCGATTGCCCGGGGAGTCACCCTGAAAATTTTCAGGAAACGAT
>JBJKSY010000014.1:0-4206 GCA_046703645.1 Cyclobacteriaceae bacterium | reverse complement strand
GCCGTATATTTCCCGTTCCGGGCAGAACAGCGAAATCAGGCATTTCTGACCCTTATAAACACATGAATAAGTCCAGAGGGAAGAATAATAATTATTCCCATAGCTTATTGGTGGAAACAGGAATTTAAGATCATCATCATACACAAGCAGCCATGAAGAAATATCCTTGTATGGAACAGTATCGTTTTCCCTGTAATTGAAGCTCGGTCCTGACAGGCCAAAAAATTCGGGCTTCCGATCGTGATCCAGGTCGTCGAAATGGAGTTTGACAATTACCTCTCCCGCCAATGGACTTTTCAGTATCTTCCGGTTATGGATATCGAGGCAATAAACTTTTCTGGGCTGCAGGCTGTATCCTGAACTTATAATGAAAACAATGTCGGGAAATGAGTCCCCATTGACATCGGTGCATACAGCGTCAGGTACGCCAAAAACTATGGGATATGTTTTCCTGTGAGCTATTCTGTCAATGAAAAAAGAATGTACTGCCGGGTCGTGGCCCATGGGCTCCACATAACTGCAGAAGACAGAATCCTCCTTATTCGTAAAGCCAAATATTTCCTTAAATCCATTGTTATTAATGTCCCCTGTGAAGATTTCAGAGCTGCTTGCATTAAATTCCCCCGGAAAATTCCATTGATCCACCAGGCCCCCGGAATGGTCATAAACTATAAAACTGAGCTTATTGTAATTCTTAAAATAATATATGAATTCAGGCCTTCCGTCATTTTTCAAGTCTTCATATTTGACTTTGACATTTTCCCCGATTTTCTTTTTATTAACATCAAGATGAAACTTGTGGGTTTTGTAAGGAAGCAGGAACAGAAATGGCAGGGTTAACAGAAAGGCAAGAAACCATGAGCTGTAAACAAGTGGCCTGAGCCGGTTAAGAAATTTATCAATTTTAGGACGGATCATGAAAAGCCGATATATTCTCAAGATAAAAAAAAGTCGCTAATAATCAAGTAAATGCCTATTGATTTATCGACTTCAATTGCCGGCATTGTTCCATGCTACAGACCTTTCACAATTTAAACTATAGCCCTTAACTGATCAGGTTTTTACCCGCTGATTCGATACAGTATCCTGCAATTGAAAATTCATTCTGCAGCAACAGGTAAATCGATACAGGTAGCATATTCCTTTGAAAAATATATTTTCTGGGTAGCCGGTTCGTAGTCATCTGTACTCGCCTTGTATATATTGGGCACAAATTTCTGAGGGTTCCGGTCGATTACCGGAAACCAGGTGCTTTGTATCTGTATCATGATCCTGTGACCTTTTTCAAACACATGGTTGATCTCATGAAGGTCAATGGTAAACTCCTCCGGTTTCCCGGGAACGAGAGGCACAGGGTGGCTGAAGCTCTTGCGGTATCTTCCCCGGAAAACTTCCATAGCAATGGGTAACTGGTACTGGCTCATGCTGTAATCTGAGGTATCCTCCCGTGGGTAAACATCTATCAATTTTACGACCCAGTCCGCATCGGTTCCCGTTGTGCTGGCAAACAAATGAGCCACGATATCGCCGGTTACTGTAAGATCGGAACTCAGGGAATCGCTGGTAAAGCTTACCACATCCGGACGAGTATAAACAAATCGCTGGTCCTCAACCTGCCATGCATACCAGTGGCTGCCTTTGCCATAGGTGGCTTCAATGGGAAGTTTACGGTAGGGAACGGGGTTCTTTGGATCGCTTACATAACTCACGAATCCCTGGTTCTGTGTGGGCGGCTGAAACGAACAAGTATTGCCCGGGCCGGCGTATAATTTTTTCACGACTTCATTCCGGGGTGGCCACTGATCATAGGATTTCCATTTATCACTGCCGGTCTGAAAACACCAGGCTTCCTTGAAATGGCCATCACCTTCTCCTTTCAGCCAGTAATCAAACCATTCCTTCTGTTTCTGCTGGAACCATACGGTGGTATAACTTTTAAAATTGATCCTTCCCAGGTGATCGGTGCTGTCGGCCCACTGACCATGGTTCCATGGGCCCAGGATCAGGAAATTCCTGTTCAGGGAATCATGTTTTTCCATGCTGCTGTACATAAGCTGGGGTCCGTTCAGATCCTCCTGGTCAAAATAGCCGCCTACATGGAGCATGGGAACTTCAGCGGATTTTACGTAGGAAAGTGTTGAATTTTTCTGCCAGTAATCATCATAATCAGGGTGGTTGACAAAATTATTCCATGTCGGAACACTGTCATGGAAATAATTCCGGTTCACATTGCTTAGCGATCCCAGGTCGCGGTACCAGTCGTATACATCATATTGATGAAACGGGAAATCAAATTTGGTGTCTTTATGATATTCGGTGGCATAAGTGTATTCCATACCATAGCTTAACCGGAATGCACCGTTATGGTGGAAATCATCCCCCAGGAAAAGATCTCCCATACAGGCCTGTTCGGAGGCCGCTTTCAGCGCAGTATTCGGGTCGACGGCACCCACCAAAGCCAGCCATCCGGGATAGGATATTCCCACGATCCCTGCCTTACCGTTATTATCAGGAACATTTTTTACGAGCCAGGCAATGGCATCATAAGTATCCGTGCTTTCATCCACAGTACCGGGTTGTGTAAGATGAATTAAAGGTTTATGGATCTCGAAGGTCCCCTGGCTTTTAAATTTCCCTCGTATATCCTGGTAGACAAAGATATATCCTTCTTCAGCGAGATTGCGAAGATACCCGAAAGCAGAAGGTTTTATACCGGTATCCTGCCGGATCCTCCGGTCAGCCCCGTAGGGAGTGCGCCAGATAATGAAAGGAAGTGGTCCTGACTGGTGTTCCGGGGATACAATGACCGTATATAATTTTACTCCGTCCCTCATAGGTATCATTACTGAAGTCTTCCTGTATGTAATTTCGCGGTTTGGAGAACTGCAGGAACAGAGTATCGTCAAAACCAACACTGGCAGGATGAGAGTATTTCTTTTCATCTGGTTTAAATTTTTGAATCAGTATTGTTTATCAGGATGGAATACAAGTCCGGATAAATTCTGATTGAATTGTTTGAATCTCAATGTGCCGGATCTCTTTTCCCTTTCCAGTTATTCTGTCAATTTTCATTCCGGCCGAGTATCCCGCGGAGTTCATCGATCTTGTAGTGCCTTTCAAATGAATAAACCGATCCTGTTTTATTCAGGTATTCATGAAGTTTCAGTGATTTCTCGTAAAAATCCATAGACCTGGCATGATCGGTAATTTCCAATCCGTCAGCCAGTTCAAAAAACAGTTCGGCAAGGTTTTCATAATTTTCAGTGTTGACCTTTTTATTCTCAAGAAACCCGAGAAGGTCATCAGGTGTGATATCTTCCAGTTCCTTATAAGGAAGTGCAGAATCCTCATCAAGCGTATTTTTAACCTGTTCAAGTCCTTCGCCGAAACGGTCTTCAATCTTAAGACCCGCCAATCCTGTAAGCAGCATGGCCAGCACCTTTCCGAGTTCATCTACCTGTCTTTTGAAAAAATCTTCGAATTCCATGGCTCCCTGTTTTACAGAATAAATATAAAATTATTCAAAATGAATACATATCCTGCAGCAGGCAGAATTCGGAATGAAATACTTTTTATTTCCGTGATGTTGGAATAATTCAATTTTAAAATGCTATAGTATTATTCGAGGCGGATGATCTTAGGGGCAAATCTTATTTCTTTCTCCGGAACAAATTGAAGGGAGGTGGTATTCACACAATGCCTGGTGTTTTTGGGAGTGAAACCCTCATTCATGAAAACATGACCCAGGTGTCCCCCGCAATTGGCGCAGACGATCTCCGTTCTCCTGCCGTCGCGATCCGGAATTCTTTTTACAGCTCCCGGAAATGCGTCATCAAAGGCCGGCCAGCCGCAATGCGCATCGAATTTATCATCCGATTTATACAAAGGGGCGTTACACTGCCGGCATAAATAGATCCCTGCATCGGTTTTACTTTCATAGGTCCCGGAAAAAGGAATATCCGTTCCCTTATGAAGGATAACCCTTTCTTCATCAGGAGATATTTTGTTGTATTCTTGCATACACCTTACAACCCGGAATCATGAAATATTGTTTGAAAAATAATGGGAAAGCGGGGGATTGGAAGATTGGGGGAATGGAAGATTGGGGGAATGTAGGGTTGGGGGAATGGAGGAATGGAGGAATGGAGGAATGGAGGAATGGAGGAATGGAGGGTTGGAGGGTTGGAAGAATCAGTGAATAATATC
>JBJKSY010000013.1:0-3414 GCA_046703645.1 Cyclobacteriaceae bacterium | reverse complement strand
GAACCTTCATCCGATCCGAAGCTTACCCACGGAAGCATGATCTCTTTACGGATATTTGACTCACTCATCAGGAAGTAGGCAACACCTACCCTGGTGCTGTCATCGACAATGAGGTCCATGGCCGTCTCTTCCGGGGAGGTTCCCAACATCCTTGCCACCTGCCCCAGCGTCTTACCGGTATATTTTTTTAATGAATCCTGCTTAAATGCCAGCAGAAGTATCTTATCAGGGCTTCCTGCATCATAAAAGAAATTTTCCCAGTCGCCCGCGTTTGTATCCATGGCCCTGATCATCTTTTTTCTTATGGCCGGATCCTGGAGACGCTGCCATAATTTATCAAATCCCCCATCCTGCAGGGAAGGAGGGAAGCAGGAGGTGAGACCGGTTGCGGCGGCACGGTAAGTATACATATCGGCTGTGATCGACAGCCCGTTTTTCCTGGCATCATTTACCGTACGGATAAGGGTATCGAGCTTATTCCAGTTTTTGATTCCTGCTGCTTTCAGGTGGTAGATCTCGGCGCGGATGTGTGCATCCCTGGCAATGGTAATCAACTCATTCAAAGCTTCCAGCAAATGTGTTCCTTCGCTTCGCATATGGGAAATATACATACCGTCATACCTGGCAGCTTCACTGCACAAAGCCGTCAGTTCTTCTGTGCCGGCAAAAACATCCGGCGGGTAGATCAGGGAAGAGCTGACCCCCATAGCGCCTTCTTCCATTGCCTGCCTTACCAGCGCCTTCATGGAATCCAGTTCTGCCGGAGTTGCCGGGCGATTAATCTCACCGATCACATAATCCCGGAGGGTACCGGCCCCGACAAATGAGGCTATGTTGCATGATACTCCTTTCTTTTCCAGGAAAGTGAGATATTCCCCTAAAGTCGTCCACCGGACTTTGTACCTGATATCCGTCTCGCCGTTTTCCATTTGCTTTTTCAGCCGGTCATTCAGCGGGCCCATGCTGGTACCTTCTCCCATGACTTCCAGCGTAACGCCCTGCCGGATGTCACTTTCCGAACGCCCGTCCTCTATCAGGGATTCATTGGCCTGGCTCAGCATATTGATGAAACCCGGGCTTACCGCAAGACCTCTGGCATCGATGATTTTGTAAGCACCAGCATTATGGAGATCTCCGATTCCGGCAATCGTATCGGCATTAACGGCAATGTCTGCCACATATGGGGGATTGCCGGATCCATCATAGACAGTTCCACCACGAATGATTAAATCATAGTGTGTCCGTTTATTGCAGGAGATCACCAGCACCGCAAATAAAAAAATCGGAAATACTCGTTTCATTTATATGATAAATCAGGTAATAATTCCTGTCATTTAAAATTCAGTTATTCCCTATCGGAGCATATCTGACCGACGGAATATCCCTGAAGAAACAAAAAATATATCAAAAAAAGCCTTGTGGATCGGGAAAATATTCCGGATTATAAAATCCTGAGAATGATAAAATAATTTCCTGATGCCCTGACTTACTATCTGATCAGAAACTCAGATCATATACAGTCCCTGGCCAGTTCCGGTTTTAAAGGGGGAAAAAATATCTGAAATTTGATTTACCAGCATTTCTTCCGCAGGATTTCACCTTCTTTCAACAACCATCCGGATAGCCCTTGGAAATTGTTTTGCCCAATAGATCTCCGAATGCCGGCCGTTTTCATCGGATATGAACATATAATCCCATCCTTCGCGGTAACCCTGCAGGCGCAAAGCGGCAATCATATCGTCCACCCCGGGCTGAAGCTGAGCATCGAGTCCGATACCCCCGTTATAGAAATAAAAGAAATCCTGGATGGGTGCATGGCGTGACTGCTCAACATATTTCACATAATCGATATGAAAGATCTTAAAAGCCGGCGAGAAGCAGATGGCGGCAGAAAATACATCGGGGTATTGCCAGGCGAGCATGAAGGAGATCAGGGCTCCTGCGGAAGATCCGGCGACATAGGTATGTTCCCGGTCGGGAAGGGTGCGGTAGGATGAATCAATAATGGGCTTCAGCCTCATCACTATAAATTTCATATACTGGTCTCCTGTATCACCCGGAGTATACTCCAGGCTCCTGTCGGCGGTATTATAAATACCGACAATGATCAGGGGTTCGAGACTCCGGTTCATTATCATTGAATCGCAAGCTTCATCGACTCCCCAGTCCGTTCCGAAAGCGCTGGTGGCCGGATCGATAATATTCTGACCGTCCTGCATGTATAGGACCGGGTACCTTTCTTTCCTGTTTTCCTTATATCCCGGCGGCAGCCAGATGATAACATCCCTGGGAAGCAATCCTTCACCTTCCACGTTTCGAAGGTATTCAACCGTCCCTGTTATCTGCCCATGCACTTTTTTATCCGCCGGTCCGTTCTTCCAGAACAGAATATTGTTCCTCATTACGGTATCACATAATACATTCATGTAAAAATTCTGCAAGGGTTGTCCGTTGGCATCTGCGGCTTCACGTTCCCAGGACCCTCTGGTGAATTTATATTCCAGGTACATCGGCCGAATAACGGATATAGTCTTCCCCCATTGATGGTCTCCTGTATGGTTCATCCGGATTCGCGAAGGATCCCATGAACCGAGTTGGGGAATGCTGCCGGTGATATATACCGTATCGTTGTTATCAAGCGCAGGAGAATTCATATAAAAAGTAACATTCACCGGGACCTGGGTAAGTTTTTGCTGGGCAGCAACAGTATTCATGGATACCAGGAATATAAATGTCAGAAGTGTTCGACGCGGTTTCATGACATAATATTCCATTTGAAATTAAAGATTAATTTCGGTATACTTTTTTTTAATTCCGGTAAATCCAATATTTCATCATGGCGAACCCGGGTTATTACTTATCCTTCAATGTATGCAGTATCCTTAAAGCTCATGCAAGCTCTTCAGAACAGGCTTTTTCATAATCCTGTCAGTTTATTACCATGGATCGTTGCTTTCCTGTAATTATACGTTAGGCTTTCCCTGATATTATTTTCTTTGCCGGAAGTTATATAATATTATTTTCACTCTACTTCCAATAAATAATGTACCTGGTTTTACTGTGCAATCACCGGCGTATCGAGTTCCGCAATGGAAGCGTTGATATCTTCCTGCGACAGCTCATGCCGCCGGATCTTTCCGGCAAAGTAATCCTCGTAGGCTTTCATGTCGAAGTGGCCATGACCGCAAAGATAAAAGAGAATCGTACGGGAGACACCTTCCTCCTTGCATTTAATGGCTTCCCTTATGGCGGTAGCTATCCCATGGTTTGCTTCCGGGGCAGGGATGATCCCTTCCGAACGTGCAAACAGGACACCGGCTTCAAAGATCTCAACATTGTCCATGGCCACGGCTTCGATGAGCTTGTCCTTGAGAAGCTGGCTGACGATCACGCCTGCACCATGGTAACGGAGTC
>JBJKSY010000012.1:0-3803 GCA_046703645.1 Cyclobacteriaceae bacterium | reverse complement strand
TCCCATCACTTCCGCACGCGAGATAAGCACCAAAATGGGAATGGCAACAGCCGGGAGAATACATGCCTGGAAAGCCTGTGAAAAGATCATCAACGCTGGAGGAGTTTGCCGGATTAAAAGGAACCCGAAGCTGCACAAAATTCCTCCCAGGCCAAGGATCCTGAAAAGAGGAGATCGGATGTCTCTTTTTTTACCGGTGAAATCACAATACAGCCAGGGAGCAATTAATATGATCGGGAAAACTGTTGAAAGGCCGGCCCCGGCAATACCCGCTATCAGGATCAGTGAAGCAGCTTTCCCCCCAATAGGTTGAAAAAGATGGATCATCTCAACTGTATTATTGAGACCCAGGCCTAAAATATGAAGAGTTCCGGCTGAAACAGCCATGATCACCCCGCTCAGGAACAGCATCATCGCCGCTGATATCCCTGCGTCCCGTTTTTCTGTTTTTATATCCTTGGCTGTCCAGCCCTTTTCAGCTACCACGGTACTCCTGACTATGAACAAAGCCGCCGAACAGGTCGTCCCGGCCATGGCTGCCACCAGCCCGAATGATCCTTCCTGCCTTGGGATCCGCGGAACCATGCCGGTAAGAATCGAAATAAAATCCGGTTTAAGCATAAAAAAAACTATGATAAAGCAAATCCCCATCAGTGTAACAAAGAAGGTCATAACTTTTTCGAATACGGGGTATTTCCCGATCCAGAGAAGAACGTACATCAAAATTGCAAGTACCAGGGTTATGATCACTTTATTCACATCTCCGGCTCCTGCAATTCTGAATCCTTCCGCGACCAGGTCTACAACTATTCCCATAACCCCCATAATTGCCAGCAATTCCCCGGTTACAACGGCCAGTAAAATATAGACAGCCAGCCAGGATCCTGCCCGGAAATGCTTTCTGAAATTATTCAACGCTGTATTGCCTGTAACTATTGTGACCTTGCCATAGGCTACCATGAGGATATAGGTAAAAAGACAGGAAAGCAATAAAGCCCAGAACAGGGTCATTCCATAATTGGCACCAGCCTTGGCCATGGTAGTAATGCTGCCGGTTCCAATATTATACCCGATAAGGAATAAGCCGGGGCCGATGGAAGAAAGGAATAAGATCAGTTTGCCGGTCCGCCTTCCTTGTTTCATTCCGCCTCTTTCTTATAAACACTTATGCCTTTTACAAGGGTTTCCTGGATTTCCAGGTTGCCGTTTTCCATGGTAAAAAGGATCAGGTCGGCTGAAAGTCCCTCTTTCAGTTCTCCCCTGTCCGATAGATTATACAATCGTGCAGGATTCAGGGTGGCCATATCGAAGGCTTCAGGGAGTGAACAGGATTTCAGACGGCTCATGTTCATGACGCCTTTTTTCAGGGGGAAGGATGCTCCTGCCAGGACCTGGTCATGCGGGTATAAAAGAGCGCCATCATCCGTAAGGATTACTTCTTTGCCGTTCCAGGTATAGTTCCCTGCCGGCATACCTGCCAGTTCGGTCATATCCGAAACAAGGATTATTTTCCCGGGACCTTTTGCACGGAGAAATACTTCAAGTTCCTCTGTTGTCAGGTGATGCCCGTCGGCAATCAGCGAAGCGGTCAGATTGTCGTTGGCCAGTTGAGGCCAGATCGGATTATCATGCCTGTGTATAAGATTTGCACAGCCGTTGCCCAGGTGGGTCGATACACGGGCGCCTGCCTTTACCGCTTCCCCGATTATGACTTTCCCGGCATTATGATGGGCCAGGGATACCATCATTCCATGTTCAACAACCCTTCGGATGAAATCCATTGCACCCGGGATTTCCGGCGCCAATCCGACCTGAAGGATCCGGTTCCCGGAGGCAGCTACGAAAGTTTCGAATTCTTCCCAACCGGCAGGCCTGATCCATTCCGGATCATGCACTCCCCTGTATCCTTCCTCAGGAGAAATATAGGGCCCCTCCAGGAAAAATCCGGGAATCACATGGGCCGGCAGCCCTTCCCTTGTTGCTTCAGATAAGATCTTCAGGTTTTCACGGGTCAGATCAGGAGGTCCGGTTATAAGGGTTGGGAAAAATGATGTGACTCCTTGTTTATATAAGGCCTCAGCAACCTTATGTATTTTCTCTGGCGTTAATCCCGCTTCGCTGAAGCTTACGGAAATATATCCATTGACCTGGGTATCGATCAGCCCCGGGGCGATATAGATACGTGGCTGATTTCCCTCCGGCGGTTCGGTCTTTTGAATATTTATTATATTCCCATCCCTGACCGTTATGCGGAGATAGTCTGAGCCGTTAACGGACCATCCATTAAAATTCCCGTTTTGTGAAAAACCATTCCCCGGCTGCATGAATGATATCAGTGCTAATATTAAAAATAGTCTTATTTTCATCAGGCTGATCGGACAATTGATTCCGGAATGTTAGTTACAGAATTATCATATAATTTTCAAACTCTTTCCGGATAAATGGAATGTCTCAATAAAAAATTTAATAATAAAAACCTGAGGGAAAATGCTTTACACCCTGCATTTATTTCCAATAAAGGTTAAAATCGATTATTTTTAAATTTCCTTTTCTCCTGTTTCATAATCTGTATCCCTTAACTGACAAAATCTAAACCATGAAAAAAACGATAATTTCAATGTTCAGCCTGTTGCTGGCTATTATGTCGGCTACTCCTGTCTTTTCACAGGACTGGGCGGTTAAGAAGCTTGAAGAATCGACACGTCACCAGGAGGATGTAAATGTAAAAGCCGGCGACCGTACCATTCATTGTTTTGTAGTTTACCCCGAGGTTTCCCATAAAGCCACCGTTGTCATTATAATTCATGAGAACATGGGGCTCACCGACTGGGCGCGTTACATGGCCGACCAGGTAGCAGCCGAAGGATATATTGCAGTGGCACCTGACCTGCTTTCCGGGAAAGCCCCTGGTGGCGGAGGCACCGGCAAATTTGCCAATTCCGATGAGGCGAGGAAGGCCATTTACCAGTTGAAACCTGAAGAGGTTACTTCAGCATTGCAGGCCGCCTATAATTATGCCACGACAATCCCTGCCGGCAATGGGAAAATATGTGTCGCAGGCTTTTGCTGGGGAGGCACCCAGTCTTTCCGTTTTGCCGCCAATAACGATCAGATCAAAGCGGCCTTTGTTTTTTATGGTACATCGCCCACTGATAAAGCCGGGATCGAAAAGATCTCAGCCCCGGTCTATGGATTCTATGGCGGGAATGACGAACGAGTCGATGCCACGATCGATAACACCAAAGCTCTGATGAAGGATGCGGGGAAAACCTATGAACCGGTCATTTACAAAGGCGCTACGCATGCTTTCATGCGCGTCGGTCAGCAGCCGGATCCGGCCCCCGAAAATAAAGCTGCCAGGGATGCCGCATTTGCGAGGTTCATGGATATTTTAGGGAAACTTTAAGAGATCCGTATCCGGAATATTTCAGAACCTTTAAATGTGTGAGGATAGAGGGTGGAAGATGGAGCATTCTGTTGATGCCGTAAATAAATTTTATACTGAAAAACAGGATGTTTCTATTATCGACCGAATGTTCGATCCTCCATCTTCCATCTTCCATCCTCATTCATCAGTCCCGGAATTATCTAGAGCCTCTTGACAACTGCCACCCGCCTCCGTCATCATCCTCAAAATCCCGGATATCCGGGAAACTTCAAAAATATTGACTGGTATTTCCAACCAATTTAATGCACAATCCGGGAATATTTTTAACTTGATGAAAATTCAAATAGTCTAAAATATATTTTTCGGATATGAAAACAAGAAGAACTTTTTTGAAGGAGTCGCTGCTGGGTGCGGG
>JBJKSY010000011.1:0-4586 GCA_046703645.1 Cyclobacteriaceae bacterium | reverse complement strand
TGCATCAGGCCGGGTTCTTGAAATTTTCTGCCGATTTAATTGACGTAAATTTCATATCATTCTTAAAATTTCTATCATTGTACAGTCATACAACTTAAAAAGCTTATGTCCGGGAAAAAAGAGTGCCCTTCCTGTGCCATGGAAATCGATGAGAAAGAAAAAGTTTGCCCGATTTGCGGTTATGAATTCCCCCCGACAAAGCCGGCCTATACATGGATTGCCATTTTATTATTGATCGTTTTTTTATTGTTCTATATTCTGCGATAACCGGTATTACCCTGAGCTTATTGGATTTTTAAACAATCAGTGGATTTAAAGGACAGAATTATGTAGTTTTTCTGATAATATAATTTCAACCGCTATGTCAAAATATTACACCCCGCTCGAGGCGGGAAACACTTATCATATATGGACCCATGCCAACGGAAGCGAAAATTTATTCCGGTCCGATGAAAATTATCGTTATTTTCTGGAGAAATATATCCATTACATTTCCCCGGTAGCTAAAACCTATGCTTATAATCTCATGCCTAACCATCTTCATTTTTTGATCAGAACCCTTGAAGGGTCCGACACCCTTCAAGGGTTACCCACCCTGCCTCCCCCGGGAAAAATGGCAAGTCTTCACTTTTCCCACCTGTTTAATGCCTATTCACAAGCTTATAATAAGAAATATGAGAGCAACCGAAGCTTATTTATTCCCAGATTTAATCGTAAAAAAGTGGATTCTGATGATTATTTTACAGCATTGATAATCTATGTACATAAAAATGCCGTTCACCATGGGATGGTAAAGAAAATCGGGGAATGGGCATACAGTTCCTGGCATGATTACCTGGCTGACTATAGATCATGGATCTGCAGGCAGGAAGTTTTGGATTGGTTTGGCGGAAGGGACCAATTTATAAAAGCACATCTGGAATCCGGTGCAAATACCAAAGGAATGCTTTTCGATGAGTAATCGGATCCCGGCTAAATATGTAAAATTCCTGACATCCATTGCATAAGGATGGCAGACAGCCAGCCTCCATAAGTTCCGATGGCATAACCGAGTACTGCCAGCAGAACCCCGACAGGTGCAAGGGAAGGATTGAAGGTGGCTGCTACCACGGGTGCCGAAGCCACACCCCCTATATTGGCCTGGCTGCCGACAGCGAGGAAGAAGAATGGCGCTTTTATAAGCTTGCCGACAATCACAAGTAAAATAATGTGTATCCCCAGCCAGATCGCCCCTATCAGGAATAATCCGGGGTAGTCAAATATCCGTAAAATGTTCATCTTCATCCCGATAGTGGCTACCAGGAAATAAATGAAAAAGCTTCCGATTTTTGAAGCACCGGCACCCTCATATTTTCTCAGGAAAGTAAAGGAAATCAATATCCCGAAAGCAGTGGCCAGCACTACCAGCCAGAAAAAGTCCGCGGTAAGGCTGAGTTTATCCAGGGCCGGGAAATTCTTCGCAAAAAGATCCGCCAGATATCCGCCCAGAAACTGGGATAAAGCCGTTATTCCGAAGGCTGTGGCAAGAATGATCACCAGATCCGGCAGGGTAGTCACTCTTGAAGACCTGACTTCAAAGTTGTTCTTCTTTACCTGGAGATCTTCCAAAGGTTTTGTATCCGCCCTGAAAAAGCGGTCGATCGGGCCGGATTTGGCCGCTCCCAGCAATAAAAGAGCCAGCCATATCTCGGAAACCATAATATCAATTGTGATCACGATGGAAAACAATCTTCCGGAAGGCTGAAAGATCCTGAACATTGCTGTTTGATTGGCCGCCCCGCCGATCCAGCTTCCGGCAATAGCCGATAAGCCTCTCCATACGGCATCAGGTCCTGTCCCGGCCAGGGTTGCCGGCGAAATCAGGTGGACAATAAAAATGGCTATCGGGCCTCCTATAACGATCCCGAAACTTCCGGTAAGGAACATGATAAGTGATTTCGGTCCCAGGCGCATGATCCCTTTCAGGTCAATACTCATGGTGACAAGTACAATGGCGGCAGGCAGGAAATATTGCGATGCAACATTGTACAATTTTGAAACTCCCGGTTCAACAATATGCAGCGTTGTAAGTAATGAAGGTAAAAAATAACATAGCAGCAAAGGTGGTACAATTTTATAGATGCGGGTAAAGACAGGTCGCTCACTGGAAGACGTCCAAAAGATTACCCCCAGTATCACCATCAGCAGTCCCAGAATGATTACATCATTTTTAATCAAATTCCTTGGAGTTTAGAAGGTAGCGTTGAGAATCTAATAACATTTTTTTATACCCGAAATGGTTTGCAGGATACATCTTCTAATCCGGCAGTAACTTAAGGGTTATTGTTAATCGTTGAAATCTCCCTGGCAATATACAAAAATTCACTCAGTATCATCGCCGTAGCCCCCCATACAATCCTTCCTTCAACATCATAATACGGCGCTTCAATGGAATATCTTTCATTCACTTTGATCCTGGTCAACCCGGGCTTCATATCCTTCAGCAAATCCTCCATGTCAACGATATATATGGAGGCCACCTCTCCCGGATCGGGTTGAAAGTCTGGAATCCCGTTATAATAACCTACAACGGGCAAAACAAGATTCCTGCTTGCGATCACTTCCAGTCCCGTGAGTGTTCCGATCACTTTAATCCTGGCAGAGTCAACTCCGGTTTCCTCCTGCGTTTCCCTGAGTGCAGTTATAATTCTATCCTTATCATCTTTTTCAGAACGCACTCCCGGCAAGGCCATCTGTCCGCTATGTACGCCATCATACTCCGGCCGCAGGATTAACGGAAATTTCCAGCGGCCATCACGTTCGAACAACATGATCATTACACTCGACAATTGAAGTGAGCTGTCTTCCGGGAAAGAAAAACTCCTTGATAACCGGGAAGAGGGAGCCATAAGATATTGTACTTTCCGTCCGGGCAAAGGTTCTTTTAATCTTTCACCCAGCAGTTCGATCCATGCGTTGCCGGTATTCAATGTCATTCCAGATCTTCAGGATATTTTATCCCCTCCTATTTTTTCACTGTACTTTACGGAATATTATAAACCATATTCTTCAGCAGAATGCTAATTTATCCAGAAAAAAACTTGCCACAGAAATTCAACAGGGTATTTATTGACAGCCGGGTAATTAATGCAGTTGAAATTCCGGTAAGAGAAAGATTTTATTCAAGCACAGATGCCTGATCGGAATTGGCAGGAATTTAAATTCCGGGGTAATACAGTGAAGTTCATCATTATTATAGTTTCTTTTCTTTTTTACACAATCTCTATAACTTAAGCAAAATATCAATTCTCATCATGCCTGTAACCTCCCGGAAGGTATTCAGTATTTACCGGACCCTGAACCGCGACCAGCTCAGATTCGTGGTGGATAAAGTAATTGAAGGGGAATATACCGCTGACCTTTGGCTTGGCCGGCTTAACCGGATCGCTTATATGGACCTTATAGGAGATGAAACGCGGGGGCAGGCCGGGAGATTATCCGTTACCTTTGGAATACTTTCGGTGGCAACCTTGGTATTAAGTATCCTCCGGCCGGTTTTGTTTTTCTTCCCCATTACGTTCCTGATTATTTTTATTTATTTCCTCTCCCTTTATCTGAGCCTCCTGAAAATTGATATCAGCAATAATATGCGGGTGTTCCTTGTCCCCCTCATACAGGAACTGGACAGGAGAATGGATGAGAAGGCAACCCTGAACCTGAAAATGAATTTTTCAAGCCCGGTTACTTTCGACAAATTAACGGGGACCCTGCACGACCATGGGGAAAAACCGGTGAAGGAATACCGGCATGACTGGATGGAGGGAAAACTCGTATTAAAGGATGGCAACAGGCTGGAATGGCATATCAGGGATATTGTACATGAAAAAGGATCTAAATTTTCAGAGAAGGCGGAGAAGATGAAATTTAAAGATTACGAGATAACTCATCACCTCGATTTGAAATTTTTTCCCGACCTCTCAAAATTCAGGCTTATCGATGAAAACTACCTAAGCGGCGGGGAAGAGAAAGTTCTGGAACTGCATGCGGAAAGCAAATCAGAAAGCCTGGAAGAAGGCATGGATCCAAAACTTTTTATTGATCTACTTGATGAGGCCTGTTCTAAAATAGAAGCTTTCTAACCTGAATTTATTATTTACCCTCAAACAAATCCATCAGGTCAGCGATTTTATAACTTTCCGGAATGTCAAACAAAGCTAGATCCAAGGGCTTAGTGGAAATCTTAACGGCTTCGGCAGTGAGGGATTCAACGGTGCCGTTCTTTTGATTAATATTCCTGGCTTTGAGCGGAAATCCTTTCCCGGTGAACAATCTTTGTAAAAAATCATTGTCGTTTCCAAAGACCGCGGGCAGGTCTATCATGATCTGATCCGTGAACCATACATATGCTTCAGGATGGTCAGCTTCACCTTCCACTTTATATTTTATGCAACGGTAACCTGCGATCTTTGTTGACTCACCTGTACTTACAAATTTTAACCGAAGAGAATCTCCATCCTCCTGCACTTTTTTAAGAGCTTCAGAATATTCTCGTTTATATTTTTCAGGTACCCCTCCCTTTACCTCTTTATTTTTAAAATCCGTCAAAT
>JBJKSY010000010.1:0-4934 GCA_046703645.1 Cyclobacteriaceae bacterium | reverse complement strand
ATAACCATACGCGGTGTAGTGGATCGCCTGCGCGGACCTAAAGGAAGCAAAGTCAACGTCAGTATCCTTCGCGCGGGTAGCCCCAACCTGCTGGATTTCAATATTACCAGGGACAAGATTCCTCAATATTCGGTGGATGCCGCCTATATGATCAATAGAAATACAGGCTATATAAAAATATCTAGGTTTTCCTCCACCACCTATGATGAATTCCGGGCCAAGCTCAAGGATCTTCTTGCAAAAGGCATGTCGAAATTGATCCTCGATCTGCAGGACAATCCCGGCGGGTACATGGATCGCGCCGTAGATGTGGCCGATGAATTTATCGGAAATGATGAATTGATCGTTTCCCAGAAAGGCCGCAAGCCTAAATTCGACGCAGAATACAGGGCTTACCGCAAAGGCTTGTTCGAGACAGAGCCTGTTATTGTTCTGATCAACGAAAACAGCGCTTCAGGTGCGGAGATCGTGGCCGGGGCTTTACAGGATGACGACAGGGCTCTCCTGGTGGGAAGAAGGTCATTCGGAAAGGGTCTCGTACAGGTTCCTATGGAATTATCGGACGGTTCGGAATTGAGGCTGACGATCGCCCGCTATTACACCCCATCCGGAAGATGCATCCAGAAACCCTATGATGGCAACCTGAGCGATTACATGCATGAATTCAGTCACAGGTATACCGACGGAGAATTATTTCATGCCGACAGTGTCCATTTCAATGATTCTCTCAAGTACCATACACTTAAAGGCAGGGTAGTCTACGGCGGAGGAGGCATTATGCCGGATATATTCGTTCCGCTTGATACATCGGATAATTCAATGTACCTGCGCCAGATTGTCTATAAAAACGTGATCCGTGAATATTCCCTGGATTATTACGATTCCCATAAAAACAGCCTTTCCAAAATGACCCTTGAAGATTTTCATAAGGATTTTGTTGTGAGCGACAAGATGTTACAGGATCTTATTGCGCTGGCAAACCGGGATCATGTGCCATTCGACGAAAAGCAATTTCAGACATCAAAACCTGAAATCGTAAATCGTGTTAAAAGCCTGATCGCCAGAAGTGTTTGGGGGGATAATGGCTATTATCTTATTGCAAATGACATGAATAATATTTACCAGGTCGCCCTTCAGCATTTTAAAGATGCCGAAGCGCTCGCTGATGCTAAAACCCTGAATGTAAATAAATAAAATTGGCGGATCATAACCTGTCAAAACCAAATCCTGCAATATGGTTCAGCGTTTCATATCAGCATTTTACCAAATCCCATATTTCACTATATTTGGATATAACTTTTTCAGTTGAATTACCGCTTACATAAAAAAACAAGTTAAATTTTAAACGAACGACTATGGATTTTTTTATCGCCCGAAAGATCAAGGGGAACAATTTTGAAGCATTAACGGAGAAGGTTAAACAGGAACTCAGGAATGAAGGATTCGGCGTGATCACTGAAATTGATATCAGAAAAACCCTGAAAGAAAAGATCAATGTCGATTTCAGGAATTACCTGATCCTGGGAGCCTGTAATCCTGATTTTGCACACAGGGCGTTGATGGCAGAGGATAAAATCGGTGTTTTGCTGCCCTGTAATGTGGTCCTGCAGGAAACAAAAGAAGGTGACCTCGAAGTCCTGGTTTTCGATCCTGAATCTGCCATGATGGAAATGGAAAACCCGGAACTGACTAAACTGGCTGCCGGGGTGCGGGAAAAATTACAAAAAGTAATTGACAGGCTTAATTGAAGTTTTGAGGTCAATCTGAATGCCTGGGTTACGGCAATCTGTTAATATCTTCATACGGTCCTTAATCAGAGATTATCCTTTGATATGCCTGGCCGGAAGTTTTATTGGAACATAATTTTTTTAAAAGGTTTATGACTGATACCTCCATTTCCGTGAGTTTTTCAGAAGTTTTTTGATCCAATAAATAGTATCGTTCTGCCTCTTTACCTCCCTTAATTTTCCGGGCAATGAAATTCTTAATTCTTTCCTTAAAAGTAAACCAATCATGCCAGGACCCGATTTTATCTTCGATCCTATCGATTTGACGTAAACCCAACCTTTTCCCTTCTATAACCATGGATGTAAGCCCCTGCCATTCAAGGCAGTATTTTATGTCTTTCAGTAATTTCCTGGCCAGGTGAAGTTTTCTGTTCAGATAGAACGAGGAAGAGAGGCTTTTAAGCCTTTTATACTGCAAGGTCATAAAAAGGAGGATATTATGCCGGAAAATACTGTCAGGTACTCCTTTGCAGTCTCTGATCATTTTGAATTCCAGCCTGTAACAGGCATCATGGGGATAGTCTTCCCAGCATTTATATAAAGCTTTTAATGCTTTATTCTGATCAGAATTTATGTATCGCCGCAATTCATGGAAATTTATTCCCATTTTTTTCTCCCAATAGGCAAGGATAGAGGAGTGCAATTCCACCTCCCTCAGGTAACCCCCTGATTTCATTGCTTCACCGATTTTGGCCTTGCGGATATAATGCACCAACTCCGGTTCCCGGGAAAGGATTTTTGTGACACTTTCCAATGTTCTGATCCTTTTTGCTGCTACTCTGAAATCATGTAGAGAAATTTCATGATCAGGTTTTACGGAATCCAGAAGATTATTGTTGAACGCCCTGAATTGATGCCGGATATAGGTTTCAGCCTTCACTTGCATGAATACAAATCAAAATATATATCAGTAATTATATAACTGAAAATAAACAGGGAGAGTTATGGGGTCCCGAACCTATAAACGGATTTTATGACAGGGCAGGCTTATTTTGCTGATTTGAGATTTTTAATCTTTCCTTTATGCTTGGAGATCTTATTTTTTAAATCCTTAAATGCATCTTTTTCCTGCTTTTGTTCTTCTTTGACTGTTTTCAGCTTCAGGCGAAGACGCTGTATCTTTTTTCTGGGGAATGCTTCCTGACGGGCTTTGGCAATGGCATTTTGAACCCTTTTTACCTGCTTGTTAACCTGATCAATTTTAGCCTTTGATAAAATGATCTTTTCAGCAGTTTTTTCGAGTTTCCTGGTTACTTTTTTGATTTTTTTCAGAGACTTTTTGTCAATTTTTACAGCTTTTGGCCTTCCTGCGCTGATTTTCTTTCCTGTTTTTTTCACCACTTCCCTTTTCCTGCCCCCGGCAACTGAATTCTTCCCTGCTGATCTGACCGTACACTTTCTTGTTATACCGCTTTTTACTGTTGTTCCAGGTTTTGCCGGAGTTTTTCTGGGTCTGCCAGCAGATTTCCTGACAGATGTCTTCTTAACACGTGGCATATGCTATGAGTTTATGCGTAAAAATGAATTATTACAAAAGATTGCTTTCGTAATAATAACTTAAGGTTAATTGAAAGTCAATTTTTATCACTAATATCCTTCGGCCTGACCGTCCTTGCGGGCCTCAGAAGCGCCATAATATACCTTATTTACGGGGTCCCATTGTATCGCCTCATATCCGCCATAGCCACCTACATCCCAGGCAACATGATGTCCCATAAGCACTAGTTTCCTTATGGTTTCATAAGGAAAACCGGATTCAAGGTATAGGGTTCCCCCGTCGGTCATTTTAAGCCCGGTCGGAGTGGATGAGCCCATATGTTGCATGCGGGGGGCATCCCCGGCTTCCTGAAGATTCATGCCAAAATCCAAATGATTCACGATAACCTGAACCTGGCCCTGGGGTTGCATATCGCCTCCCATGACGCCGAAACTCATGAATGGAACTCCGTTTTTTGTGATAAATCCGGGAATAATAGTGTGAAAAGGACGTTTATGAGGTTCGTAAGAGTTAAAATGACCCGGTTCGACATTAAAAAGCTGACCCCTGTCCTGCAGAATAAATCCAAGTCCGGTAGGGACCATGCCCGATCCCAGGCTCTGGAAATTACTCTGGATCAGGGATACCATATTTCCCGCACTGTCGGCAACGGTGAGATATATGGTATCGCCTGTGCCGGGCATTCCGGCAGGGTAACTCTTCCCGGCATGATGCATATCGATCAATGCGGCACGTTTTTTTGCATATTCCTTTGAAATCAGCCAGGAAACAGGAATTTTATTGAAATCAGGGTCGGCATAATACTTTGCCCGGTCCTCGAACGCCAGTTTTTTAGCTTCCGTGAAAAGGTGCATATATTCAGGGCTGCCAAAGCCCATGCTCTTTATGTCGTATTGTTCCAGGATATTCAGCATTTCCAGGACTGCAATCCCCTGTCCGTTCGGGGGCAATTCCCAGACATCATAACCCCTGTAATTTGTACTGACCGGGTCAACCCATTCCGCGGTGTTGTCAGCTAGATCCTTATAGGATAAGAATCCCCCGTTCTCTTTCATATACTTGTCGATAGTACGGGCAATCTCTCCCTTGTAAAAGACATCCCTGCCTCCTACTGCAATTTTCTGCAAAGTATTTGCAAGGTCTGGGTTTTTGAATACCTGACCTTTTACAGGAGTATGTCCCCCGGGCATGTAAGTCTCTTTGAAACCCGGATATTTCTCCCTCATTGGAGCATTTTGGGCAAGATCGAAAGCAATTACTTCCGTCACAGGGAACCCTTCACGCGCATAGCGGATAGCAGGCCCCAGGATCTTTGTCATGGGTAATGAACCAAACCTTTTATGAAGCTGGAACCATCCATCAACACATCCCGGGGTTGATATGGGCAGAGGGCCTGTAATCGGGATCTGGGAAATCCCGTTCTTTATAAAATAATCGTCGGTCAGGGAATAGGGAGAGCGACCACTTGCATTAAGACCGTATAATTTTTGGGTTTTAGCATCCCATACGATGGCAAAAAGATCTCCTCCAATCCCGCAAAAATTCGGTTCCATAAGCCCGAGGCATGCATCTGCGGCTATGGCGGCATCAATGGCATTACCTCCGCTTTTAAGAATATCAATGGCTACCTGGGTGGCCAAAGGGTGACT
>JBJKSY010000009.1:0-2683 GCA_046703645.1 Cyclobacteriaceae bacterium | reverse complement strand
TTGGTATTCAATTTCGGCCTGAATTACAATTTCACCAAACACTGTCCGTTAAGGCTTAAATGCTCAATAAAAGGGAATCATTCATTTTAATTGTTATTGCAATAATCGGGATAGCCGGATGTAACAGAAATATTACCTGCCCGGCCTTTCAGAGCCAGTTCCTGATAGATCGGAAAGCCAGGGATGAAAAATTCAGCCTGTTTAAAAACGATTCAACTCCCAAGAGCGACGGCTATGTGAAAAAAAACAAGCATGGCCTGGGTGCCAGGAAGTCCTACGTGAAAAAGACTAATGAAATGAGGACCATTACGATGGTAAAAGTTTACCCTCCCGTAAAAGATTCCATCCAGATGTTACACCCTACAGATTCAGCACGTCTTGACACCACCGGCGCTGCATTCTCGAGGGTTATGACTACAACCAATAGCGACCAGGTATTTTACAATGCGGTAATAGGTACCGAACTTGCTAAAATAGAAAAGGAAGAGGAAAAAAATCAGGCTAAAACAACCGTTTCAAAAGACACCGTTGTCTCAAAACAAGAGGGGACAGGAGCAAAAAAATTCAAATTCAATCTTTTCAGGAAAAAAGATAAAACCGCTGAAGAATCCGCTCAGGAAGCTCAACCAGCTACTAAACCTAAACCCGGAAAGCAAATTACCAAACCGGAGGACCAGCCAAATAATAATATTCCTTCGATCAAACAAATTCCAGCAAAAACAAATCCGGCCGACAGTACAAACCAGGACCAGGGATTCTGATATGAGGGATCAGATTACAACATTTATAATCTTACCCTTAACAAAGATGATTTTTTTAGGTGATTTTCCTTCCAGCCATTTTTGAACTATTTCCGATGCAAGAACTTCCCTTTCAATTTCATCAGCCGGTTTTTCCAGTTCAAAGGTGATTTTGGTGCGTAATTTTCCATTGACGGAAATCGGGTATTCAAAACTTTCCTCAGCAATGTACCTGTCATTATAATCAGGGAAAGAGGATTTAAAAATGCTTTGTTCATGTCCCATCCTGAACCACAATTCTTCCGCAATGAATGGCGCAAATGGTGCTATGATTTGTGTAAGCGGTTCCAGGATTTCCCTTTTATTACATTTTAGATTCTGAAGCTCGTTGACACATATCATGAAGTTGCTGACACAGGTATTAAATGAATATTTTTCAATGTCCTGCACTGTTTTTCTTATAGTCTTATGCAGAATCTTGCATTCAGCTTCCTCTGGAATTTCAGCCGATACTTCGAATTCATTATTATCATTATAAAAAAGTTTCCAGAATTTTTTCAGGAACTTGCCTGACCCATCAATTCCCTGGGTATTCCAGGGCTTGGATTGTTCGAGAGGGCCCAGAAACATTTCATACAAACGGAAGGTGTCGGCCCCGTATTTTTCAATTACCTGATCAGGGTTAACGACATTATATAATGATTTCGACATCTTCTCGACTTCAGCCCCGCAAATATATTTTCCCTCTTCCAGGATGAATTCAGCATCGGCATTTTCGGGGTTCCACTTCCTGAAAGCTTCAATATCCAGCACATCGTTAATAACGATATTGACATCAACATGAAGTTGCTGAACATCATATTTGTCTTTAAGGTTAAAGGAAACAAACCGGTTTTCGCCTTTTATCCTGTAGACAAAATTTGACCGGCCCTGGATCATGCCCTGGTTTATAAGTTTCTTAAAAGGCTCATCGGTTGTCAGGTAATCCCTGTCGTAAAGGAATTTGGTCCAAAAACGCGAATAAAGCAGATGGCCGGTAGCGTGTTCGGATCCACCGATATAAAGATCAACACTATCCCAGTATCCCTGTTCCTTTTGACCGCAAAACCTATCCTCATTATGCGGGTCCATATACCTGAAAAGATACCAGCTTGATCCTGCCCATCCCGGCATGGTGCTTGTCTCATAATTATATTTTCCCTTGTATTTCCAGTCGGTAGCCCGGGCCAGCGGAGGTTCTCCTTCGCTTGTCGGCAGGTAGGCATTTACTTCGGGCAGGAGCAAGGGAAGCTCATCTTCCGACAGGGGGTAGGGGATATCCTGGTCATAATAAACAGGGAACGGTTCACCCCAGTATCTTTGCCGGCTGAATACGGCATCCCGCAGCCGGAAGTTGATTTTCGCCCTTCCGAATCCCTTTTCCTCAACTTTTCTGGTTGCCGATTCAATGGCTTTTTCCACAGGGAGACCATTCAGGAAATCCGAATTGATCATGGTTCCTTTTTTGGCATCAAAGTCGGATTTTGAAATATCGGTTCCTTCACCGTCCTGGACACGAATGATAGGCAGTTCATATTGTCCGGCAAATGCGTAATCACGCGTATCTGAACTTGGAACACCCATAACGATTCCGGTTCCATAAGCCGCCAGTACATAATCGGCAATCCAGATCGGGATCTTTTTACTTGTGAACGGATGGAAGGCATAAGAACCGGTGAATACTCCGGTGGAAGTTTTTACTTCTGATATTCTTTCGCGTTCCGATTTGGTTTTTGCAGATTCAATATACTTTGTTACCGAAGCTTTTTGTGCGGATGTGGTAAGTGTTTTCACCAATTCATGTTCCGGGGCAAGGGTCATGAAGGTTACCCCGAAGATGGTATCGACACGTGTGGTAAATACCTCCAGTTCCAGGTCGTTACCGGCAACTTTGAAATTCACTG
>JBJKSY010000008.1:0-1391 GCA_046703645.1 Cyclobacteriaceae bacterium | reverse complement strand
CTGCGGGGTTCAAATATTACGCTGCATCGTTTTTTCGATGATGACCGGTGCGGCGACAAACCCTGGAATGATCAGTGGGTAAGGAAATTGCTGGTGTATTGGCCACACCAACTGCATTGGAATGCATTTAGATTTTGCATAGGTCCTGTACCGGAAAAATGGCTGGATATAGCCGACGAATCGGGGCTTATGATCCAGAATGAATTTTTTATCTGGCCATACCATTCTTATTGGGATACGGTTGAAATAAAAAATCAGGTGAAGGAATGGATGCGGGATAACTGGAATCATCCTTCCGTGGCGTGGTGGGATATCTGTAATGAAACCGATCACCAGGAAATACGCGATATCATCTCCCGGGTAAGGGATCTGGATCTTTCAAAAAGACCTTGGGACAACGGATATGGTTTACCGGCAGGCCCTGACGATCCAGTTGAAGATCATCATTATCTGAATTACGGAGAAGGCTGGACTATCAGCCAGTTTGAAAAAAATGTCGCAGCACAAACGCTTAATTCTCCTTACCCGACGGCTCATGCCTGTGTGCTCAACGAATATGGATGGCTGTGGCTGCACAGGGACGGAAGACCGACCCTGTTAACCCGACAGGTATATGATAAAATAGCCCCGGGTTATTCCAATCAGGAACGTATCGGATTGGCCGCTTACCTGTTGGGCCTTGAAACCGAATACTTCAGGGCTTTCAGGAATTATGCCGGTGTACTTCACTTTACTTTTCTTACCGGGGATTATATGAACTCACTGACAGGGGATCTGTTCAGCAATATCGATGACCTGACCCTTCACCCGGAGTATGAGAAATACCTGACGGAGGCATTCCGTCCCCTTGGCATCTATATCGATTTTACAAGGCCTACTGTCGACCCGGGCATAAAAACCAAAATTAAAATCATGGCTGTCAATGACGAGTACAGGAACCTTCACGGGAATCTTGAATTGAGAATTTACGATCAGGACAGCACAATAGTTCTCAAAACGACAAAAGCATTTAATGTGGAATCGCTGGGGCAGCAGACCTATG
Organism: Cyclobacteriaceae bacterium; assembly: GCA_046703645.1. Classification (GTDB taxonomy): domain Bacteria; phylum Bacteroidota; class Bacteroidia; order Cytophagales; family Cyclobacteriaceae; genus DATDPY01. The sequence continues at coordinate 349 of JBJKSY010000008.1, read as the reverse complement.
AAATACCCGTAGAGCTGCCGCATGAACCGGGGCAATACATTATGCAGGCAAAGGCCGAAGCGGATGGAGAAAAGGAGCCTACGATTTCTATCAGGAAATTCTCAGTTGTAATTCCTAAATAAGATTGCTATGAGATCGGTTTTACTGGTTTTACTTGTACTTGCCGGCAATTACCTTTTTGCGCAGGCCCAGGATAATTCTGTGAAAGATACATCGGTTATAGCCGGGCATAAAATAGTACCCGGCCCGGATGGCAATATGCTATCATGGTATAAACCTGATGTGCCGGGGGCAGGGATGGCTGAAGCAATGAAACTGGCTTCGGAATTCATTAAGTCCGGAACCCCGA
>JBJKSY010000007.1:0-2925 GCA_046703645.1 Cyclobacteriaceae bacterium | reverse complement strand
TTGTCAATTTCATAATCCTTACTCATAATTAAAGTATGTTATTATGATTTTTATAAAATTTCTTTTACTAAGATAAGAATGATTTAAATTTTAACCAATAAAATAAATTTTTTTTAATTAATGTGATTCTTTTTTAGCTCTTTATAATTCTATCTTATGGTGGGCAGGCAGCATTTTTAGGTTCAGCATTAAGATTGTAATTTTAATGAGAATATGCTTTAAATTATTACGAAATATTTGAAATAATTTAAAAAAATGAAAATATTGCGTGGTATTTTTCATGCTTTTATAATAATTTTCGCAAAAATTATATGATTTCATATCCCTGGCTTAAGTTTTATCCTGAAGGTGTAGCCTATGAAATTGACCCGGGCAGGTACAAATGCCTTCCGGACATGTTTGAAGAATGTTTTCAAAAGTACCAGGATTTAATAGCTTATGAGAATATTGGTTCCTCTATAACTTTTAACCAGCTTGATCTGCTTTCGCAGAATTTCGCCGGATATCTGCAAGGTGTCCTGGGCTTAAAAAAGGGTGAAAGGATTGCGATACAAATGCCCAACCTGATGCAATACCCTGTAGCCCTGATGGGAGCCCTTAGGGCAGGATTAATCGTGGTAAATACGAACCCTCTTTATACACCCAGGGAAATGGAACATCAATTCCGGGATGCTGACCTGAGCGCAATCGTTATACTCTCAAACTTTGCCCATAACCTGGAAAAGATATTAAGTAAAACGTCCATTAAACATATTATTATTACCAATATTGGTGACCTGTTGGGTGGTTTGAAGGGAATTATCGTTAACGCAGTTGTCAAATATGTTAAGAAAATGGTCCCCGGGTACAACCTTCCGGGAGCATTGAGTTTCAGCACGGCAATTCAATCGAAAAACAGGAAAAATTATAAGAAAATCGAGATCAGCGGGGAAGACCTGGCTTTTCTGCAATACACCGGGGGGACCACGGGAATTTCAAAGGGAGCCTGCCTTTCACACAGGAATATGATTTCCAATACCGAACAGATATCGGAATGGATGAAACCTAAATTAAAGGAACGGGAAGAAATTGTGATTACCGCTCTTCCCCTGTACCATATCTTCGCGCTGACTGTGAACTGCCTGGCTATGATGAAAATTGGCGCACGAAATATCCTCATAACCAACCCAAGGGATATGAAGGCATTCATTAAAGAGCTTAAAAAATATTCCTTTACCGTATTCACCGGTGTAAACACATTGTACAATTCCCTGATGCATCAGCAGGATTTTAAATCCCTGGATTTCAGCAGGTTCAAGATAGCTGTGGGAGGGGGGATGGCGGTGCAGAATATCGTTGCCGACCATTGGAAACAATTGACCGGAACCCCGCTGGTGGAAGGCTACGGATTATCTGAAACAGCTCCCGAGCTTAATTGTAATCCTATTGATGGTACGGAAAGGATCGGAACAATCGGGGTACCGGTCAGCAGTACCGAAATTAAAATCATGGATGAAAGTGGAAAGGAATTACCCCTGGGAGAACCAGGTGAGTTATGTGCGAGGGGTCCGCAGGTTATGTCGGGATACTGGCAAAAACCGGATGATACAAGGGATGTATTTTTTGATGATTGGTTCCGGACAGGTGATATCGCGATTATGGATAAAGATGGATTTTTCAGGATCATTGACAGGAAAAAGGAAATGATCAATGTATCCGGCTTTAATGTTTATCCCAATGAAATAGAAGACGTTATTGCAGCCCACCCCAAGGTACTGGAAGTTGGAGTGATTGGTGTTCCTGATGATAAATCAGGAGAGACAGTGAAAGTATTTGTCGTTAAGAAAGATGAAAGTCTTACAGAAGATGAATTGAAGGATTATTGCAGGCAAAACCTGACTGCCTATAAACGACCCAGGTATATTGTATTCAGAAAGGAATTGCCTAAATCCAATGTTGGTAAGATCCTCAGGAGAGTTTTAAAAGAAGAAAGTGTGGGTTGAATAAACCCCGGGATTATCTAACGTACTCTTAAGATCAAATGAGAAGGCCGAATATACTCAGATTCATTCTTTTTTCCGGATTAGGAATGATCGTGTATTCCTCACTGCTCCTTGAGCTGATCAATTTTGAAAAGGAAAGCCCAAAATCCAATATTCAAACCTTCGGGGAAGCCGTTTGGTATTCTATTGTTACGCTCGCTACGGTTGGTTATGGCGACTATTACCCGGTTACTACCAAAGGCCGCCTTATTGGTGTAATATTTGTCGGACTCAGTCTTACATTATATGGATTTATCATAGGAAGAATAACTAATTTTATGGCATCCATCAAAGAAAATCAGAGATTAGGTTACAACGGAACCGATTTTAAAAATCATACAGTTGTAATCGGTTGGAATCAATTCAGCAAAGATGTTGTGGATCAGCTCGTTGGCGTTAGAAAAAGAGTAGCAATTGTCACAAACGTTTTCAACGATATCGATCTCCTTAAGGAAAGCTATGATCCCAAACTGGTTTATACCCTTTATGCGGATCTGAATAATTTCGACCTGGTAGCAAAGGCCAACCTGACGGAAGCGTCGAATGTTTTTATCAACCTGAACGATGATACCGAAAAGCTGGTCTATATCCTGAACCTGAAAAAGAATTTCGGGGAACTGAAATTCGTAGTGACACTTGAAAACAGCAGCCTGAAACAAACTTTTCATACTGCAGGAACCACTTACATAATTTCCAAAAATGAGATCACCTCTAAATTGCTTGCCAGTTATATATTTGAACCCGATGTGGCAGAATATAGCGAGGATATAATGTCCTATGCTGAGGCGGATGATGATCATGATATTAAGGAATACAAGGTCCTGTATTCAAATATTTACTGCAACAGGAATTACATTGATGCCTTTATTGATCTTAAAAAAAATAATAATACCATCCTGATAGG
>JBJKSY010000006.1:0-14246 GCA_046703645.1 Cyclobacteriaceae bacterium | reverse complement strand
CGATTTGATCAGGACCAGATATTACAGGCATTATGCGGATTTATGCCACAGGAACGGGATCATGTTGGATGCAGAGGTCATCTACGGAGGAGGTGTGTACCCTCCTCTCGATATACTGAAAACGAATTGTTATGTCGATGTCCCGATGTATGAATTCTGGACCCGGCAGGACCCGTCAAACGGATTCGTTAGTTATGACCCTGTAAAACGTACGGATTTCGATAAACCCGCCATGTCGGCCATAGTTTATGATAAACCTGTTCTTGCCTCGGAAGCATACACTGGATTCGCGCATTATAGCGAAGCGCCGTGGGACCTTAAGTTATTCGGCGACCGGGGATATTGCTCCGGCATCAACCGGATGGTCCTGCATAGTTACGTACACCAGCCCTTCGATAAAACGCCGGGTATGACCCTGGGTATGTTCGGCTCTCATTTCAACCGGCTTAATACCTGGTGGTCCCAGGCTTCCGACTGGCTGAAATACCAGGAACGCATCCAGTATATTTTACAGCAGGGCCAGACAAAATCCGATGTATTGTTTTATGTCGGTGACCGTGAACCTGAATTCAGCAATTACAATGAGTTTTATTCCCTTCCTGCCGGATACCAGGCGGCGGAGTGTAATGCCGATCTTCTGAAACAGGCAATCGTTAAAGATCATAACATAATTTTCCCTGACGGAAACAGCTACAGGTTGCTTGTAATTCCCGATGATTCCGTCATGGATCTTCAAACACTTTACAAGATCGGGAGCATGGTCCACCAGGGTATCAGTCTCTATGGACCCAGGCCGGTAAAAACACTTTCCGCCCTGCAATTCCGGGAAAATAATGCCACCATGAGTGCCGAGTCCCGGAAAATCTGGGGAAGCATTGACGGAAAAAAAATTACCTCCGCCCGGTACGGGGACGGGAAGATATTCTGGGGTCAGTCGTTACAGGAAGTCATTAAGGATATGAATTTAATGCCTGACTTCACCTCTTTTCCCGGCGAAGATCTGCCATTACTGTTCATACATAAAACCACCGGAACCGGGGATGTATATTTTGTTGTGAACCAGGAGGACAAACCGGTATCCAGGGATCTTGCCTTCAGGATCACCGGGAAAACACCTGAAATACTCGACCCTGATTATGGAACGGTTTATTCGCCGGGAATTTTCAGCGTGGAGAATGGAAGGACTTTTCTTCCCGTGAAATTTGAACCCAGACAATCCCTGATTTTCATTTTTAAGGAAACTTCCCCTGCAGTCCATATCACTGAAGTACAGCAGAATGGGAAAGTCATATACGCACCGGGCCAGGAATCCTCTCCCGGCATATTTTATCCTTCCGTTTATTACCATGGAGATTCACTCTATATGAATCCTGATATTCCCGGTGAGTTCATTTTTACCCTGAGCAACGGGAAAGAGATTAGGAAAAACATCGTGAATTCAGAGCCTTATCAAATTAAGGATTATGGCTGTACGGTAGCCTTCATGAATCCGGCCTATCTCACAACCCCTGTTAAAATGACCATTTCAAGGCTTATCCCCTGGGAGGATTTCGACAATCTGTCAATTCGTTATTTTTCCGGTACCGCCGAATATACGATGAGCTTCGAACTTCCTCCTGATTTTGCTGCCCGGCAGGATTCTATTTTATTTTCACCGGGCAATTTCAGGGAAACGGCAACAGTGATCCTGAATGACAGCACATTGGGTTATGCATGGCATCCAGGATATCTGCTGAATGTGAAAGGCATATTGAAGCCCGGGAAAAATGAGCTCCGGTTATTGGTTTCGAATGTTTACAGGAACCGAATTATCGGTGACCTTGCGGAATACGGGAAATTGAAAAATCTCTGGACGACATCGCCGGTGAAGCAATTCCTTAAATGGAATTCTCCGCTTAAGGAGTCCGGCTGGACCGGACCGCCCCTGATTTACAGGATCAACCCGGTTTCACTGGGATCAGGGAAAACCGAATAGAAGTTATTCAACATTAGTTTAATACCCATTTCAGTTATCCCACCCTACAAGGGCTTGCCGACCCACAGCCCTCAATGTGGCCACGCCGCTCGTGGACGCCCACGCACAATTACCATCCCTGTCCTTTGAAATCCTCCTGGTAAGTATGAAATTCTTCAATTTTAAAAAGTTCATTTATGGCGTTTATAACCAGTGAAACCGGTGAAGCCTTCTTTTCATCTTCGGGTTAGCCGGGCCTTGTGCGGATTAAAAGCGGCTGAAACGGGTTCACGAGGCCTGCCCGGCCAGGAGGGCGACAGATTTAATTATTTTTAACTACATTCATCCAAATGATGGAACATCTAATAAATATTAGACATGTCTTAAAAGACTTAATGTTATATGGGAATTAACAGGTTAACTTTGAATTCAATATATTTTTCGGGTTTAAGGATTGCAAATAATACACCAGGGAACCTAAAAAAATTAATATAAACATTTCTGAATCTTGGCTTAAAGCCTCCTGTTCACTACGTTATTGTAGATACTTCCGAAGGTAAAGGCGATCCCTGCACTGAATGAATACTGGTAGGTGGTTGCAAGGCTGCGTTGCTGTAATAATATTTCTTCAAGACTTGCATCTCCCTGGGGAAGGTATATCTGGTTATGTATACTTTGAGCATTCATGCTTACGCGGAATGAAAGGTTTTTAGTAAGCCGTGCCGAAACCCTGGTGTTGAACTGAATACTGTAAAAACTCGGGATTTCAATATAGTCATATCCCGCCAGGGAGGAGTTTATATCTCCCCATGGCTGTATCATCCTGAAATTGATATTCATCGACTGGTATCCAAGTGTTTCTGCATTTTTTTCATAGATGGTTGTGGCTATATATTTATTATGCTGAATACCCAGGTGGTAGGCCACGGTAAATTCCTTCTGCGCGACATCCTCCCACGGGAAAATATTATATTCAATGGCCGGCGAGAAATCATAGGCAAGGGCATAATTCCGATAAGTGGAATGTTGTACTCTCCCAAAAAATCCGTAAGACCAGCGACCGTTTATGCTTTTTACTACCGAAGACTGAAAATTCGTGTAGCTGTCGTTTGCCGATATGATATTCCCTGAATCATTATAATGGTTTACATGTTTCCGTGTATAGAAATTGTTCCTTATCTTCCATTGATCGGTAATATAATTTGCATTCATGGATCCGCTATAGGCATAGTCCTCTATACTGGCTTCCTTGTAGTAGGAACCATCGGCTCCAAGTTCGAAAATCCAGTGATGCCATGGGTCTTTCTGATTCTTAATTTTGTCGATAAGAAGCTTCTTCGGCCCTTTATAATTCAATACAAAATCATTGAGATTTCCCGATTGAGAGATATAGGGCAGCAATCCCGATTTGATCACATCCACAAGCTCGCCCCGTTGCTGATAATAAGTTTCATCCTGGTTGGACGTATGCTCAATCTGGTAGTTGATATTTTTATAGTCCTTTTTCCCGATAAAATCAAGCTCATACATGTTCCCGCCGCTGGCAGTACGCATCGATGTTATCATAACCTGTACATCGCAAAGATTCTGATCCCTTACAAAGTCGACGAAAGGGATTTCCTTCCGGAGGAAGGCATCATCGGGCTTGTCGCCGTTAACGAAAATCTTCAGCGATGTGTTATGATTTGATGCAAAATTCATATCGGAGGATGAATCCTGCCCGTAGGCTTCCGGTATTAAAAATGTGAAAATTCCAAAGAAAGAGATTGCATGAATTAACCTGGTTATATATACAGTACGATTCCTCATAAAACTTCGTTTTATATAATTAACTGATTTGACAAGGTTTCAGGGAGTTAAAAACCCGCAGATTATTCCCCGCCTGCCTGTAATGGATGGATCGACGAACAGTTGAAAAACTCCCCGAAACCGGGTTATTTACTGTTTCCAAAGTCCATCACTGCAAATATAATCCAACCTCAAAATAAATACTTCAGGCTTATATTCATTTAACAAATATTTAACTCTAATTTATTTTAAGGAGTTTCCCTGATGTCGAAAAATTATCGCAAATGACCAGTCAAATTTGCCTTCCGGATCATACCATGTATTATTATCCCAGGCACCCAGTTCCCTCATGTTTTCCAAAGGTATTTTTACCAGTTGCCAGGAACCGTTCCAGGGTACTGTGGCAGAGCTGATAGTAGTTCCCATCCGCCAGGGATGACTACCCGGATCGGCGGTTTTTGTATCGAGGAACCGCACATCATAAGATAAATCCGGTGTGGAACCCCGGGTTAAAAATTCAAGCTCATAATTACCGGCAACCAGGCGGCTCAGGTCTTTATCAGGGACAAAATCAAAACCTATATTTGAATATTGATCACCGCCCTCCCAATCGATGCAAAAAGTGCCCTGGGCAGGTAATTCTTCTGAATAAAAATCAATTTTCCCGCCTGCAGCCCAATCGCTCTCATTAATTCCCGGTTCTATGAAATCCCTGTAAAGGTTAAATCCAATTGTATCGGGTGATACTTTAAAGGGCTTTTGTGGCGGAACATTCAACCCGAGAGCCCGGAGTAGCGGAATATTAAGATCGTTATCGAATAGTTCATTCGAATTCCTGTTAAATAATCCGAATCCTCCCTTGTAGTCCCAGATGGTCCATGGAATGTTATTTTCCTCAAGAAATTTCCTTACTCCTTCATACCAGGCTACCCGGTCACTGTTATTGCTGTTGAGCCGGTAAACGCCGAATTCTCCGCAAAATACAGGTACATGATTTTTATTCTTAAAATCAACCGCTTCCTGCAGCAGGCCGGTGATATAATCCATATTCCCCAGGGTTGCATATCGGTCCAGGTCATTATTTACCCAGGTCCCGGCCAAGCCGGGAGGGCAGGCGGGCATCCTGGAAGGATCATATGGAAAAGGAACCCCGCTGAGGGATTTCAGGGAAGGGGAAGTCCAGGTCGCCCCCTGGTGGGTAAAGACCATGGGGTCATAAAAATGAAAGGTATATATCAGATTTTTATCGGGGTATACCTCCAAGTTTTTAAGGTCAGCATAGCTGTTCCAGTTAGCCGGCCCGACAACTATTGTGTGAACCGTATCGATCTGCCTTATTATCCCGATAACCGTACTCTGGATCTGGTTCCAAAGGTTATCATCGATCCCATGTGGTTCATTTAAAATTTCATACATAACATAAGGAGAACGATCCCTGAAATGTATGGCCATTTGCTGCCAGACTTTTTTGAGGATATTCGCAACATTAGGGTCGGTATTGACGGCCGGATCAAAACTATGATTGTCCAGGATAAGGTAAATATGGCAGGATTCCGCCCAGGTTACTGCAGAATCCAAAAACCTTAAAAGAAGAGGATCTATCTTATAATCCGGACTTCCGCCTGTCATTGCATGAAGATTGATAGGAAGGCGGATCACATCGCACCCGAGGGATTTTATCTGTTGAAAATCGGTTTTTGTAAAACGGCCGAAGGGTATTTCCTCTGCACTGCCTGACTGAAACCAATTAGTTAGGTTCACACCCTTGTGAAAGGGGACCTGGGCATAAACAATGTTGGTGATCAGGCCGGAAAATACCAGTAGAGAAATTAATAATTTTCGTTGCATTGTCAATCTTATATAAAAATGCTTTGCCAGCGGTTGTTAACCGGGTATCAAGTTACACAGAAATTTTAAATACCTTCAGTAGAAAATATGCAGGATAACGGCGCTAACAATCAGATATTTTATATGGGTCAGACACCGAGGATGAGTGTACGGTAACCGTGAATAAAATTATAAAAAGCAAGAATGAGAAAAATCATAAGTGAAATTGCAGAAATAACAATCCTTATTTTTTGCGTGAACAATTTTTTCCCGGCATGACTTACACCCGCCAGAAAGAATCCCCATAGTGTTGATGCGATGGCAAATCCGGATAAAAAGATAAGAATATCCGTTTTGCCATGGAAGGATTCCCCGGCGATAATTCCGCCACCGATCGAGGCATACCACAGAATGGAAGTCGGAGAGGAAAGCGCCAGAAGGGTCCCGTATGTAAAATAACGATTCCCGGTCTTTTCCCTTTTTCCCGGTAATTTGTCCCCCTGTTCAATATCTTTAACGAGCATATTTTTAACGGCATGCACACATAAATACAGTAGTATAACGGTACCCCCTATCCAGAGCGCCCACCGGACCGCCGATATTTTCAGTAATATGCCAATTCCGGCAAGAGAAATACATGCATATATCAGATCTCCGAGTGTAGAACCCAGGCCAAGCCGCAATGCCGGTGAAAATCCTGATTCAATGCCTGTCCTGATGATGGCAATGTTAACAATGCCTATATCCATGCAAAGGGACAAGGCAAGCAGAAATCCGGTTCCGAAAAATTTCAAGTCTTATCGGATTTATTTATTTGCTTCGCGTGATTCCAGCACATCCATGGCAAACCGTGCAGCAACAGTTCCGGGCCCCCCTGACATTTCAATACCCACTTCCACCGCTTCCAGAATCTCCTGAGTTGAAGCTCCGTCATTGTAAGCCTGGTTAATATGCCACTCCATACAGGACTCACAATTGATGGCCACTGAAATTCCGGTCGCGATCAATTCCTTGATTTTTTTGCTGATGGCGGTATCCCTGAAGGTGGCTTCTTCCATTTTTACGAAAGAGCGATAGACTTCCGAGTGTTTCATAAAATAACCGTGGGCAATACTTCTCTGTTGCCTGATCCTGCGAATTTTTTCCTGGCTGTTATCTTCCATGATGATATTTAATATTTAAAATCAATAAAAATCCCAATCAAACTATGATTTGAAAAGTCATTTCCGTCACAGGGTCATATTTTTCCGGGCGGTGATTTAAAGGTAAAAGCAAACATTTATTTTCGAAAGTAAATGTTTAATTACCGACTAATATAATTGACGGAGATTATATTAGGTTCATCAATTGATAATTTACCGTCGGTAGTAAGTTAATTATTAATAGTAAATAAAACTAGCTATGAAAAATCTGAAAAATTCTGTCAGGTTAATAGGTAACCTCGGCAGTGATCCGGAAATCAGGACCCTCACCAGTGGTCGTACTGTTGCCCGTTTTTCTTTGGCCACCTCCGAATCTTACAAGAACAAACAGGGTGAAAAGATCTCCGAAACCCAATGGCACAATATTGTCGCCTGGGGTAACCTGGCAAAAATCGCGGAAAAAGTATGTAAAAAAGGATACCGAATTGCTGTAGATGGCAAACTGACCAATAGGTCGTATGAGGACAGTAAGGGAAATAAACGGTATATCTCTGAGGTCATCGCTGACGAGCTCATGGTCGTTAATGGTGATAAGAAACCGGATTAAACCCAACGACCCGATTGTTTCACAGACTGCCCTGGAACGGGCAGTCTTTTTTATTTCCCTCCGTCCGGATTTTCCAAATAAAGGCATTATATAAATCAATCCATTCAGGTGCCGGATTCAAAAATCAAGTTTAAAGTTTATATTCGGCGGGAAATGCACCTGTAAAGAATTCAGAATTGGTAAGCATTGTATTACTGATAATACTGACGCCACCACCGGAATCACCTTCCCCGCGCCTGAAATGGTTCGGGTGAAACATTTCCTTTTATATCTTGTGTCAGGGTCTGGCCTAATGCCGGGAGACTGCATAGTATGCCCCAAAAAATTAAAATCCTGAATTTTTCTATCATGTGGCAAATAGTTTAAAAAATTATTGACAGCCGTTGATCATATTATTAGCTGGCAAAAATAGTTGTCAGGCAGTTTAAAAAAAAATAAAAGGTACTTAACCTCCGGGCAAGACCTGAACACAAATTGCCGGAACAGGGCTCTTGGGAAAACGCCATTGCCATCCCCTCCACTGAAGCGGAACACGATGTCGGATTAAAAAATCCACCCCGGGCCTTCATCAGGAATTCCAGATCTTAATTTTACTACAATATCGGGAACTATATATGCCGGATTTTATCGTGAAAGTATCTTATTAGAATTTCGATTTATTTAGAATGAATATTAATAGCCTGCTAATGAAATTAAAATTGATATAGTCTGAATTTTGGATAAAAACCGAATTATACTATTTTCGGGAGATTTTTATTCCCTGACAGGGAATTTTTAAACTTGGACTATTCAAATTTTTAACACTATTAACCATGAAACGATTTTTATTATTAATGACCTCCCTGGCATTTTTGCATATGACTGTCAATGCCGGCGGGATTGTCACCAATACAAACCAGAGCGCGGCTTATGTCCGAATGCTTGCCCGGGATGCGACACTGGGAATAGATGGAGTATATTATAATCCTGCCGGGCTTACTTTGCTTGGAACCGGGTTGCATATTTCCGTCAATAACCAGGTAATCTTCCAGAACAGAACAGTGCTTTCCGATTACCAGTACCTGAATTCAGGAAAATACGAAGGAAAAGTATCCGCCCCGCTTTTCCCAAGCGTTTATGCAGCATTCAATATCGGTAAATTTTCAATTTCAGCCGGTTTCAACCCGGTAGGCGGGGGCGGCAGCGCTACTTATAATTCCGGACTACCCTCCTTTGAATATAATATTTCAGATCTGGTTCCGGCATTAAAACCCCTTGGTGCTTCCGGGTACAAGGCAGATATCTATTTTGACGGAAAGTCGGTGTACTGGGGAACCCAACTGGGTATATCCTATACCGTCAATGACATGCTGTCCCTTTATGCAGGTGGGCGATATGTATAAGCTTCCACAACCTATAAAGGCCATTTGAAAAACATCCAGGTAGATATGGGCGGGGCCTGGATTTCAGCGAGCAGCCTTCTTACCAGTATCTCATCTCAGCTCAACACAGCCGCAACCGGTACACAGGCGATGATCGATGCAGGAGCAGGATCGCTTACCTTCGCACAGGCAGAAGCTATGGGTATTATAACCGCAACGCAGCAGGCACAGTTTGAAGGCGGGCTCACCCAAATGGGATTGCCTGTCGCAACACCTATTAGTGCGGCAAATGCGGCCTTCACACAGGCATCAGCACAATATGGCGCACAAGCCACACTGCTGGTGGACCAGGAAGCCGATGTAACCCAGACCGGGCATGGTATTACTCCCATTGTAGGGGCCGACCTTAATCTCCTGGGTAAAATGCTGAATATCGGGATAAAGTATGAATTCAAAACCAGCATGGAAGTAACCAACGATACCAAAAAGGATATTACTGTTGGTTACCTTGCCAATGGAACTCCTGTTACTCAATTCCCGAATGGACTTAAAACTCCTAATGACATGCCGGCATTACTTTCCGTGGGAGCAGCCCTCAATTTACCCAAAGTAACTTTATCAGCCGGGTATCACCAGTATTTCGATAAAAATGCAAAATACGGCAAAACCGATGCTTCCGGGAGTTTTATTGATAATTCAACACTGATTGATAAAAGCAATAATGAAATCGCCCTGGGTATCGAATATAATGTTAACCCTCTGCTGTTGGTAAGCGCCGGTTATCTTCGCGCCAATTCCTATGTTAAGCCGGCATTTCAATCGGACATGAGCCCGGAACAAAGTTCCAATACGGGTGCAATCGGTGGAGCTTTGAAATTCACGAAACTGCTCACGTTGAACCTTGGTTTATTGTACACCAAGTATGCCGACGCTAATAAGAGCTTTACGCATTATGTTGCAGGAAATTCTGCGTTACCAGTCAATGTAACGGAAACCTATCAGAAGGATAATGTTATAGTTGCTGTTGGACTTGATATCAATTTATCCAAATAAACCATAATACATAATAAAAGGGAGTTGGTTCTGACCGGCTCCCTTTTTTTATTTATAAAATTTGATTGAATTCAAGACGTTCGCCGTCCGGACCGATAAGGGTGAAATAACGACATCCTTTTACCCAGAAATCCAGGAAAACAGGCTTATCATTTTCAATGTTTAAACCGGCAGATCTCAATTCGTTAAAAACAATTTCAATGTCCTTTACATTGAATGCTATATGATCAATATGGCCGTCTTTCCGTTCCCTGATTGACTGAAGTTCCGAGCGTGGCATTTCATATAGTTCAAGAATGACACCGTTATTTTCCATCATGACAGCCGTGCCCCGGCCGCCTTCAGAAGGGAATCCGGCCTTCATGACATTCTTAAAACCAAGTCGCTCGTAGAACTTTTCAGAAACTGCCAGACGCGTAACCGGGATCCCTACATGCTGGATCCCTTCAATTATGAAATTTAGCCGATCAGCCATTGTAGATTTTTTTAAGCATAATTAAAATTGAATTAAGGCAGAGCCCTTGATTGTATTATTCATCCTTTCATGACCAATATTTCGAAAGGCATCAACGGAATATTCCCTTCTACCGGATCATCGGTAATCTTTGTCAGAACAGTCAGCGGATCCTTCATGAAATTTACTGCATTTTTTTCGTTCAGTCTGGAAATAATTTTGCCTTTCCTGAAATTATGCAGGGAAAATTCAAGTGAGTGATCGGTATGATTGGCAACAAGGAGATGCCTTTCGTTCTCATGCTGGAGCATGAACCCGGTCAGTTCCAGAGGTTGGGAGCTTTCCACCGGGACAATACGGGCGCCGGTCATTTTACCCAACCAGTAGAATAAATAATATACCGGGAAAACGGTTTGTGGCTGGGCCCTGAATTCCGACGGCAAGGCGCTGGGATCTTTGCCCTGCATAATGCCTTTCCAGCCTGTAGTTTCATAAAGAGTAATGCCTGCTGCACCCGCCTCACCAAGGTATTTGATACTGCCCAGCGTCCAGGCGGCGAGGAAGAGTGACATTTGTCTCGGATCTACATCCGAAGGAAGCTGGTCCATGAACATATCGGCAGAATTATTTTTATGGGGATCTTCACGGTAAAGGATAGTTAATGGCGAAACATGGACAGGTTTCCCTTCGGTAAAATTCTTTGCCGTAATTACAGCCCCGGCGCAGCCTTCCATATTCTCGTTCATGGTACGGTTATCGACCAGGTGTGCCTGGGGAGTTGATGGAAAAGCCATAAAATCCAGGACTTCAGCCTGAATACGATGCCTGTTCAACTCGGCAAAATATTGGTTGCTTCCTCCACCTATCTTCGCAGAAGGAAAAGCAATACGCAACTGTCCGGGAATTTTTTCCAGGATATCTTCCCTGCTGAACCTTTCTTCTTTATTGAATAAAACAAAAGACCGGATATTTAATGAATCATCGGTTACCAGGCCGGTGAGTTGCCCGATCTCCCCCAGTGGATCACCGCCAAAATGAAGGGCTAATAAAAGAGGAAGGTCAAGGATCTGCGATTTTGCTTTCAACTCTTCGATCTTTTTAGGTTGCAGGGATGAAGTCAGGTCAAGATCAACACGTAGATGATCCAGATTAAGGGCTTTTATAAGTTCCGGCTCCTGGTCGGTATAAGCCCTATATACGGAAGAGTCACAAATTCCCAGGGCCGGCAGGGAAAATGACAAAGGTTCTTTTGAAACAGTTAATGAAAGTCCCGGTTTGGCTTTTTGTTTCAGGGAAGCGCTTTTCTTCTGAGGCATTACCTGCAGGGTGATTTTTTGCTTTATTGTATCACCCATTTTAATTTCAACGGGGATCGGCTGGGCAATGGGTGTACAATAAGTTTTATAAGTGGCATCTGACCAGTTCCGCTGATCTTCCATCTCGAAAATGTCACCGTCAAATTTCATCTCGGCATCCCATCCTTTCATGGGTTCCCAGTGCATGGCGCGGATATTAATAAAAGGTTGAAAAGGTTCAGCCTGAACCGGAAATATACCCTCGTTTTCCGATTTGTCGGCCCCGGTAATTTTCAAGGGCTTACCCGCATAAGACTTTACGGAATGAAGGACGCAGAATCCTATCCTGTTCCTTTGAAAATTGGAATAGGATTCGCCCCGGAGGGTAAATTCAATTTTTCCTTCCTGTGTGCCCTTGATAAGGCAATCAAAAACATATTGAAGCCTGCCCTCGGAACATACTGCACGGTAGGATATCTCGAAGCCTTTTGCCGATGATTTGATCTTTTCATTTTTGATCGTGCCATGATAAGTGTGCCAATCCTTATCACGCAGGGCATAATAAATCGTATTAACAACCTCTTCATCTACCAGGTGAATGTTCCTGAGAAAACCTTTTTCGTAAACAAGGCTCAGAGGGCCGGCATTCAGGGATAAAGGCTTCACAGGTTCCTGAGTAGAACCATAATATATCAAATTCGAATTCATCTGGCTTAACGTTAATATCCATTAGAAATATATAAAACTTTGATTAAGTCCGGTTCATAGAAATCCGAACCCGGTTTTGAAACAGTAAAAGCAAAAAATCTATTCATCTTCAGACACATTCAAGCCCAGGTTCACGGCTAATCCAGAAGTTGTACGGTGCCGGAGTTAGCCGACTCATAGCAGGCAAACATGAGTTCCGCCGTTTTAATATTATCTTTCCCGCCGGTCTCCGCCTGTCCGCCCCGAAGTCCCTGCAGAATGTTTCGTTGCGCCTCCACAATACTGGCATGCAACATGGCAAATTCCGGGTCGGCCCAGGAATAACTTACAGGTTTAATAACTTCCGTTCTCGTACCTTCGACGGTAGTGATCCTGATTTCAAAATTAGGGTCCAATTTCACTGAACCTCTTGATCCTTCAATCAGCATCAGCGTCTGCGGGAAAACCTCATTTTCCAGAATGGAAGCATACGACATCTCCACAAAACACTGAACCCCGTTTTTCATTTCCATGAACACATTTGCGACATCTTCCCCCTTAATTTTCGGGTTCACTCTTTTGGTCCTGCAATAAAGGGAACCGGCATCGCCGAAAAGAAACCGGCTGATGTCGAGGACATGCGAGCCAATATCCGCCAGGATGAACATATCAAGGGAGGACTGGTTATCATACAGTGGGAATGCCGAGCAAAAACTTATCCTCGATTTGAAAATATCCCCTATCATTCCACTGTCGATTATTTCTTTTACCCGCCTTACGGGAGCCTGGAACCTGAAATTTTCGTTGATAAACAGCTTTACATGATTATCCTCGCATGTCTTCACTAAATTTCGCGCTGTTTCCAGATCAGGGGCCAGGGGTTTCTGGCAAACCACATCATATCCTTTGCTTGCAGCAAGTTCCGTAAAAGTATAATGCGTTTCAACGTCTGTTATAATATCCACAAAATCGATTTCCTCGGAGTTCAGCAATTTCGCAGGGTCATCATAAACGGCTACATTCCCGAATTTAGCAGCTATTGCTTCTGCCTTGGAACGTGTCCGGTTGTAAACAGCTACGAGTTCAACATCTCCCAGTTCAAGCCATCCCGGGATCTGGTAATTTGACCAGAATCCGCATCCGAATGCAGCAAATCGTAATTTTTTCATAATCCTAATTTACGTAGATTCATTGAAACCGGAGGGCCTCTCCGCTATCAGGACCCGTAAGGTAATCAAATTAAACGAATACGCGAACAAGAGCTCTTTTGAAAATTGACCTGATATGAAAAATAAATTCATAAATACTTTTTGAAAACAATTTTTAACTTTGTCTGGTATATTTCACCATGATGAAAAAATACTGTATTATTTTTTTTCTGATCCTTTTTGCCGCCGGAACGGTTACCGCGCAAACCAATATTGAAATCATCAAATCAGATCACCCGGAACAGCAATTAAAAAAGATCCTTGTGCTCTCCTTATTGAAGGATGATGACAGCCGTAAAACCGTCGAAAATGAAATATCGTGGTGGCTTAACGATAAGGGCTTCAGGGCGTACTCCTGCAATAAATTAATTCAGTCTCCCGGGATCCCTACGCAAAAAATGATCGACGACCTAGTCAGTCAGCAGGGGTTTGACGGGATCCTGGTTTCGGACCTGACGGATATCAAAATGAAAGAACGGTATGAAAGCAATTCCCGTCAGAATAATTACAATCCCACTACTCCGACTTTCTATAATTTCCTTGATACCTATGCAAATACTTACCAGCAGGGCTATAATTACAACACGAAATCCTATGTCATCAACACGCACCTGTATGATAAGCTTACCGGGCAGACATTACTGGAAGTTAAATCCAGCACCTACGAATCCCTGGACCTTGACCGGGCTATTGAAAATTATGCCAAAGCCCTGTCGCGTGTAATGGTAAAAAGCCGGATCCTGGAAAAGAGGGAAAAAGGAAAAAAGTAACAATACTAATCATGCCTGAGAGCCTTGACGGGATCAACGCGGGCAGCGCGGTATGCAGGGTATACTCCGGCCAACAGGCTCAGGACCATTGAAAACAGTA
>JBJKSY010000005.1:0-2700 GCA_046703645.1 Cyclobacteriaceae bacterium | reverse complement strand
ATGACTTATAAAACCCTGGTATATTCTGTTAGTTGTTAAACTAATAGTCTATTAAGATAAATAAAAACCAGGTAAAAATGAAAATAGACAGATCACCTTTAGGAAATATCTTTCGAAGGATCCTTTTATAAAAATAACCCGCCTGAAGAGAACCGGATATTTTTTATGTGAGGCGGACAAATAAAAAACTGTTATAATCAGGTTTTTCTATCTCCCAAACCGTTCAAGATATTCATAGAACCATTATCCAGTTGAACTTCCCCTGCCGCTATGTTTTCAACCAGGTGCTCCGGATTCGAGGTACCGGGGATCAGCAGAATATTCGGGGCATGAGTGAGCAACCAGGCTAATCCCACCTGAGAGGGAGTTACCTGTAGTATCTTCGCAATCTTTATAACTTCCGGGTCCTGGGTCACTTTAGCGATTCCGGGAAATGCCGAACCCAGTGGGAAAAACGGAACCCAGGCAATATCCCGGGCCCTACAAAGATCAAGAAGCGGCTCGCCGGACCGGTCAAGAACACTATAGGAATTCTGCACGCAGGCAATGCCGGCCGGAAGTGCCTGATTAAGCTGATCGAGTGTAACGTTACTGAGTCCAATACCGCCTATCTTGCCTTCACTACGCAACTTGATCATCTCTGCCAATTGATCGTCAAGGTTTACAAGATGTTCAGCCGGAACAGGAGTGCCATCGCGCAAGGAATCCATAACACGGAGGTTAACTACATCAACTTTCTCAACAGCCAGGCTTCGAAGGTTGGCTTCTACACCTGCGCGAAGCTGTTCTGGGCGTTGGGCGGGGATCCAACCGCCTTTTTTATTGCGGTCACCGCCTACTTTACTTACCATCACAAGGTTTTCGGGGTATGGATATAAAGCGGCATGGATCAATTCATTGGAAATACCATCTCCATAGTATTGGGCCGTATCAATATGGTTAATTCCCAGATCAATAGCCTGGCGCAGCACATCCAGGGCCCTGTTTCTGTCACGTGGCGGCCCCCAAACACCGGGTCCGGGAAGCTGCATGGCCCCAAAACCGATCCGGGCTACTTTACGACCGGCCAGCATGGCACTGCCTCCGGGATTAATGGTTCTTTCGTTTAATTCAGAATTCATCTCAATTAACTCTTAGCAGATTTTATTTTATAACTCTCACTTCATTGACCGCACATAGAGAATAAGATCTGTGCCTTTTAATTCCGTCACGCCGAGTTCATGCAATATGGTAACGATCTGCCCGCGATGGTAGGTCCCGTGATTCACCACATGATAAAGTATATCTTCCACCATATCGTTCTGTTCAACACCTTTAATGGTTTTATAATGAAGCCTGCGGGACAAAAATTCAGGACCATTCGAATCAACAAGGTTGACCAGGGTCTCCGAGGAAGAAATTAATCCGGTCAGCATATCAACCCTGGCTCCGTTAAAGACCGACGACGGCCATTGTTCCGGATTTTCACCCTGAAGTCGTCTCAGCCATATCATTTGAGAATCCCAGATATGCATTACGGTTTTGCCGATGCCTGGAAAGCTGCTTTTTATCTCCCGGTTAAATATTTCGTCATCCAGGGGCTGAAGCATTTCCGTGATCCGGCGGTTTGCCCAAAGATTATAGGCAAGATGCCTGTTGATTGAGTATGCCATACTAAAGATTAATTTTCAAAATTATTACATTCCCCTCAGCTCCGCTGGAAAATCAAATTTAAACGCTTATTGAATAACCGTACTTTGAGGGATTTGTTTTGAAGAAAAAAAAGGAGAGTTTTTTTAGGATATTAAATATCTTATAAAAAATATTAATTCAATATTTCGAAAATTCCTGCAGCGCCCTGCCCTGTTCCCACACACATGGTGACCATGCCATATTTTTGGTTCCGCAGTTTTAACTCCTCAAACAGTTGTACAGATAATTTTGCCCCGGTGCATCCCAGGGGATGGCCTAATGCTATGGCGCCGCCGTTAACATTTACGATTTCAGGATTCAAATCCAGGCCTTTTATTATTGCGACGACCTGTGAAGCAAAAGCCTCGTTCAGTTCTATCAATTCAATGTCTTCCTGTTTCAGGCCCGCCCTTTTCAGTGTTTCGGGAATTGCATAAAGAGGCCCTATGCCCATAACACGCGGTGGTACACCGACAACACCGTAATTGATCAGCCTGGCTATCGGTTTCAGATTATTTTCTTTTAAAAACCTTTCACTGACTATCATTACGAATGCTGCGCCGTCGCTGGTTTGCGAGGAATTGCCCGCTGTAATGGTACCCCTGGCATCGAATACAGGCTTCAACTTCGCCAATGCATCAGGCGATGTATCTGCACGGGCGCCCTCGTCGGTATCCACGGTAAATTCCCGCGTTTTCCGTATGTCTTTATCATCCAGGTAAGTTTCTGTTACCTTTACAGGAGCTATTTGTTCCTTGAATTTCCCTGCTTCAATGGCATCGACAGCCTTCTTGTGAGTATGGTAAGAGTATTCATCCTGTTCCCTGCGACTGATCCTGAACTCCCTGGCTACGGCTTCAGCGGTCAGGCCCATGCCCCAGTAATAGTCCGGGTGTTCAAGGACTATATCAGGATGGGGTACAAAACGCCACCCTCCCATCGGAAGGAGGCTCATGCTCTCAACGCCCCCGGCGATTACGCAATCTGCCAGGTTGCTTTGAATCTTGGCTGATGCCAATACGATAGCTT
>JBJKSY010000004.1:0-2840 GCA_046703645.1 Cyclobacteriaceae bacterium | reverse complement strand
TGTATATGCTTCACAGGGAATCCATGTTTGCCAACCAGAGCGCCCTGAAAATTGCCGAAGTTGAAGCCCTGTACAACCTCGATAAAAAGGAAAGAGAGATACAGCTTTTAAAAAGTGAGAACAAGATCAAAGACCTCGAAGCTTCGTCAAGGAAACTCATCAATATTGTATTAATTACCGGTCTGATATTCGTCGTGTCCTTTTCCGCGATCATATACCGGCAATACCGGATCCAGAACAAGGCCAATGTAGTTCTTTCCCTGCAGAAGGAAGCCATCGATCAGCAAAAACAGGAGATAGAACTTCAGCGGGATAATATTAAAGAAAGCAATATTATTCTTGAAGACCGGAACAAGCAGATCACAGACAGTATAGAGTATGCCAGGAGAATTCAGTTTTCATTGCTTCCGGACCTCACAAGGTTCAATAAAGTTTTCCCGTCGTCTTTTATAATTCATATTCCGCGCGATATTGTCAGCGGAGATTTTTATTTTCTGCATGAAAGCGGTTCCTGTAAATATGTAGCGGTTGCCGATTGTACGGGTCATGGCGTTCCGGGAGCTTTTATGACGGTTCTTGCCAACAGCCTGATGCATCAGATCATGGCAGGCGGAACAAATCTTTCAACGGATGAGATCATTACGGAGCTTGACCGGAAAATCAACCAGAATCTGAATCAGCACGGAATTTCCCTTTCACCAATGGAAGGAATGGACATGGGCCTTCTAAGGATGAATCCGGAAGAACATAAAGTCTATTATACCGGGGCGAAGATCCCGGTTTATCATTATAACCATAAGGATATAAACCAGGTGGAACCCGACCGGATGTCAATAGGGGGAACAGGGGTGAATGATAAGGAATTTACGGCAAAGAGTATTTTGTATAAACCCGGGGATATATTATATATGGCAACCGACGGTTACCAGGACCAGTTTGGAGGACAGCATGGCAGAAAATTCATGAAACTTCATTTCAGGAACCTGTTAAATGAAATCGCGCATTTACCGTTCGAAAAACAGGAAGAAAAGCTCATATCAATATTCAATGCCTGGAAGGGAAATAATCATCAAACGGACGACGTGCTTGTCATGGGTATTCAATTATGATTTTAAGCGATCGGGAGGAAATGACCAGGGCTAAATCTAAAACCACGGGACAGGATGAAAGCGAATTCATAAGGAAGGCCGAAAATTCACTGGCCAGATACTGTGCCTACCAGGACAGGACGGAAGAACAAGCCAGGGAAAAACTATTAAAAATGGGAGTGGGTGTCGACCAGGCAGATCGGATACTTAAAAAGTTCATTACCGAGGGATTTATTGATGAGCAACGGTATGCCAATTCCTTTGTTTTAGGAAAGTTCAGGAATAATAAATGGGGGAAATCCAAAATCCTTTATGCCCTGAAGGCCAGGAAAATCAGCGACGAGGAAATCGGAAATGCTTTTACACAACTGGAAGAGGGCGAATACCTTGAACAAATGAAAAAATTGATCAATAAAAAACGGGCTCAGGTTAAAGAGAAAAATCCGGCATTGAAACAAAATAAAATAGCCCGCTATATGCAGTCGAAAGGATATGAATCGGGGCTTGTCTGGAAAATCCTGAATGGCAAGGAAACCGGTGAAATCTGAACTTGAGGGGAATTATTTTGTACCTGATTCGAATTCTTATGATTTTTACGGAAGATTAATCAAAAACCAGTATTGCCGAATGAATATCCATGAGACAGCCCTTTATATACTCGGTCAGACTGAAGTAATTCTCAAACAGGTTAAACAGGAAGATTACAGGAAGATCCTCCCTTCCTATGGAGCCAGTATTGGCCAGCATACGCGGCATATGATTGAATTTTATCTTTGCCTGTTTGAGGGATTCACAACGGGAAAAGTAAATTATGACCTGAGAAACCGTAATTCCGACATTGAGGACCATCCCGTTTTTGCCATTGAACAGGTGCAGGAAATCGGCCGGAAGATCAGGTCAGCGGATAATGACCAGCCAATCATGCTGGAACTGAACTATGATATTATCAACAATGAGAATACACAGGTGAAATCATCATTTTCCCGCGAACTGGTTTATAATATCGAGCATTCAATACATCATATGGCTATCATTAAGACAATGATGATCGATCATTTCAGCTATATCGCGATCCCGGAAAATTATGGGATAGCCCTTTCTACCCTCCGGCACAGGAATAATGCTTTTAACTGATTGATACATGTGTACTGTTACCTACGTGCCTGTTAAAGGCGGCTATTTTCTTACAAGTAACAGGGATGAAGCGCTTACCCGTTCCAAAGTCGAATGGCCTGTAAAGGAAGAATATGCCGGATGCACATTAATGTTTCCCAGAGATGTCTACGGGAACGGCACATGGATGGCTCTCGACAATCTTCAACGGTGTGTATGTCTTTTGAATGGAGCCTTTCAGCCCCATGTCCGAAAGGAAAAATACCGTTACAGTCGCGGCTTGATCGTTCTGGATATTTTTACCTATGATTCGGTAAAATCCTTTGCAGAATCCTATGACTTTCATGATATTGAACCTTTTACGCTTGTCATTGTATGGAAAGGCAGCCTGTATGAATTTAAATGGGACGGTGAAAATAAAAATTTAGAGCAGTATCCTCCGGAATCTCCCCGGATATGGTCTTCGGTTACCCTTTATAATGAAAAAATAACCGAGCTCCGGAGAAAAAAATTCTATGAGCATATGAATAATAAATCCGGCATTGACAGGTCATATATAACGGCTTTCCATAATTCGGAAGATCTGGGCGACACGGAGTACAATATCAGGATGAAAAGAAAGAACATTGAAACCATCAG
>JBJKSY010000003.1:0-7558 GCA_046703645.1 Cyclobacteriaceae bacterium | reverse complement strand
TGAAGGTTTTACATAATAATCCGGTTCAGTATTCGCTGAAAATGAATAATGGCGATATTAATATGAATGAACTGGTGGGACGACAAATTAAAATTCATTTTACAGGCCGGATTCATTGCGTTTCCTGCGGGAAAGAAATTAAAAAGGCATTTGGCCAGGGATTCTGCTATGATTGCTTCATGAATTCACCCCTTAATGCCGAATGTATTATCCGTCCTGAGCTGTGTGAAGCGCATATCGGGAAAGGCCGTGATCCGGATTGGGAGGAAGAAAATCATAACAAGCCACATATAGTATACCTGGCATTGACCAGCGGGGTCAAGGTAGGAGTAACCCGGGAAGATCAGATACCGGTACGTTGGATAGACCAGGGAGCCTGGAAAGCAATTATCCTGGCGAAGACGCCTTACCGGCAGCTTGCCGGGAAGATCGAGGTAAGCCTTAAGAATTATCTTTCTGATAAAACCCCATGGCAGAAAATGCTAAAAAATGAAGTGGATGGGTCAGTTGATCTTCATGCCGAAAGGATCTCGGTAATGAAAATGGTTCCGGCAGAGTTGACCCAGTATCTGATCTCCGGAAAACCCGAAATTTATGAATTTGAATATCCTGTGCAAGTGTATCCAAAAAAAGTAAGCTCACTTTCCCCGGCGAAGAATTCCCTTATTCAATCCGTACTGACCGGGATTCGGGGTCAATATCTGATGTTCAATTACAGTGAAGTGATCAATATCCGGAGCAACAGCGGCTATGAAATAGAAATTTCATATTGAACCTGGTTAAAAGTTGGCAGAAAAACCAAGGCCGAGTACCTCCTTGAATTGCACTTTGGCCTTTTCAACCGGGACATTGTTAACAATTTCCTGGAATTTGATATTATAATCATAGATCAGGTCCGTATTTAAAGTGACGGAAAGATATTTATTGATCTTCATTCCGACAAGCAGGTCCCAGTTCACGTCCACACGCTCGGGGTGATCCTCATAATTTGAAAACAGGTCCAGTGTGGATGCCACATTTACATTGGGAATGAGATTTTCCTTGTTGAGGATCATTTTTACATAGCCCCCGAATTCGGTTCTCATTTTTTTACCGGGATCCACACCGTAAGCGCCGGCCGCGGACAGGGAATCATCCCTGACAAAGGTAAAACGGGAAGTTACCGGCGAAAGAAACAGGGCAAATACCTTGCTCGGCTTGTAATCCATTCCGATGGAGGCTGTCAGATAACCAGGAGCCATAAAATCTGATATCCTTCCCGTTAATTCCTGGGCATTGCTGTATCCGGGCGTAAACTGTGTTTTGAAGTCAAGGACCGCAGCATAATCCCAATGACTGACTGCCTGGTAGCCATATTTGGAAAATAATTCAAGCCGGTCATCATTTTTTATAAAATGTCCCCCGCCCTGTCTAGTTAAACCATAAGCAGTAAGTATATAACTGTCCCAGGAAGATTTATTTTTAGTATAAACCGCCTCATACCTGGCTAATGCATTGCCTGAAAATGAATTCTGCCCGCCCGCGGCCCAGTTGGTCAGGCTGACTTGCGAAAATGCCAGGTTAAACTGTCCCGTATTATTCCAGTACCTGACGGTATCGGGTGAATTTACGGAAGATTGCGCTTTTATCAGGCCCGCAAAAAATAATAGGACCAGAATTGATAATATTTTTTTCATTGTTCTAAATTTATAAAGTCAATAGTGAGTTACTTTTTAATCCTATTTGAAATTTTGCAAAAATAACAATAATAAAAAAATACCATGGTCAGTCTTAAGAAATTGAAGGTCAGACTGATTAACCTCAACTGTTATGCCACCGAAGAGCCGGGATATGATGATGTTTATCTCATGCTGAACGGAAAAAAAATCTGGCCGCAAAAAAAAAGACAGCGCCCTGTAAGGATCGGCTCTACGGAATTGAACATTGATATTGAAGATATTGATCCCGGAACAAAACTGGATATTGAAATTTGGGATTATGATGTGATCAGCGCCAATGACCTGATGGGACATGTTTTCATATTCGTGGACCAGCCGGGCGGGCCTTATTCCACTGATATGATTCCTGATCCGGTTGAAGCAAAAGTGGCTAAGTATACCCTGGAGTGGGAAATCGATTTCAAGGACCCGGATTAAATCACAAAAAATATTTTTCCTTTAATTTTATTTCCTTCAAATTCACCGGGCAAAGACCGGTGATACGGTTCTATATAAATTTCAATTAAATCATCTGATTATGTCGATACTCACCTATCAGAACGCACGTATCAATGCTTTATCAGTGCATTGGGTCGGAAATAAAAGCCTGACGGAACCTCTGATTTTATCCAAGTCACACCAGGAGCTGGATGATGAAAAAGTGCATGACAGGCTATTAAAATTTTTTCTGAATAATTTCCGCGACAGGCTTCTTTATAGTTTCAGTCCGGCTTCCTCACAAAACCCGTTATACGGCATCGTATCCGATGTTTTTGAAGCTCCCGGATCTCTTCATGATAAATCACGTGAAATTGCCCGGATCCTTTATGATGTCTCCACGCATCACTGGATCAAAAACGGGGAATTATGGGTTGTCCATTTCAGCGAGGTGAACTTTAACGATGAACCGGTTGAGGCATTTGGAATTTTCAAAACGGAACTGAAAGAAGAATTCCTGACCGTGAATAGAAAGGAGCAGGGTTTCCTCATTTCCCTCCATGAAGGGTTTAATATTAAAAAAATTGACAAAGGATGCCTGGTATTTAATCGTGCGGGAGATAAAGGATTCGAGATAATGATCATCGATAATATTAATCTCCAGGACCCTGCAGAATACTGGAAAGAAAAATTCCTGCAGGTGAAACCCATCCGTTCTGCATTTCTGAATACCAGCAATGAAATGAAGATCCTTAAGGCCTTCCTGGATGATTCCGAGACGCCCCTGGAAACACTTGATAAAGTTGATAAATTGAACAATTCCGTTCATTATCTTAAAGACAAAGAAAAATTCAATGTGACGGACTTTGAAGAAAATCTTTTCCCGGAAAAAGAACTCAGGAATTCTTACAATAAATTCCGCAGGCAATACAGCGATGAATTCGATGTGGAAATTGAGGATGAATACGACATTGAACCGGATGTGATCAAAAATCCGAAAAAATTCATCAGGAGCGTTATAAAACTTGACCGGGACTTCCATATTTACATTCACGGAAATCGGGCCAATATCCATAAAGGATTTGACGAAGAAAGGGGGATGTATTTTTATAAAATTTATTTTTCAGAAGAATCCTGATTACCGGAAACAGCAGACAGGTTGATAAACCGGAGGCGAAGATTAAGATGGTTTAATCAACTTTTAGCTGCAGCAAAACGGTCTTTTCCATGAAGATCCTGAATAATCCTGACTTCACTGAATCCCGAATTTTCCAGAAGATGCCGGATTTCCTTTCCTTTCGATTCATTGATCTCCAGATATAAACTACCTCCGGGTTTAAGGAGATTTTCCCTGTTCGCGGCCAGAGAAGTATAAAATTTTAAAGGATCATCATCGGCAAAAATTGCATGATCAGGTTCATAATCAAGCACATTCCGTTGCATCTTATCAGCTTCATCCCGGGCAACATAAGGAGGATTACTCACAAGAATATCATACCTTTCTTCTGAACCTGTAAAGGTTAAAATATCCTTTTCCTTAAAGGTAATTTTGACCTGATAACGCAGGGCATTTTCTGCCGCAACCCGAAGGGCCTCCGGGCTTATATCCCAGGCTTCCGCATATGATAAATGCATATGCAGCGAAAGAATGGTAATAATGCATCCGCTGCCTGTGCCTACGTCCAGAACCCGTAATGAACCCGACCGGTTTTCACGTATTACAATATCACAAAGTTCTTCAGTTTCCGATCGGGGAATCAATACCGATGAATTGACAATAAACCATCGGTCGAAAAAAAAAGCTTCACCAAGGATATATTGAACAGGTTCATGATCCGCCAATCTGATTAAAATTTCATTGATTTCAGATATATTCTCATTTGTCAGCAGGTACGGTCGGTTCCTCAGTACATCCCGGGTGTTCAATCCCAGTTTTCTTTCGAGGATCATGGAAGCGATGGACCTGGCTTCACGAATTCCATATATAGGTTCAATCCAGTCAGTCAGCGCTGCCAGTAATCTTCCAGGTCCTATTTCCGGTAACATGAAAAATGGTTTAATAATAGTTTTTAAGATACAATAAACCCCTTAGTTTTGGCAGTCCGGCAACAGAAATATCTTCCTTTAATGGAGAGTAATCCATTTATGTACAGGGCAGTGGAATTAGCCAGAAACGGTCTGGGATGGGTAAGCCCTAACCCGCAGGTGGGTTGTGTCATAACACGAAACGGCCGGATCATTGGAGAAGGCTGGCACAGGAAATACGGGGAAGCCCACGCAGAGGTAAATGCGATCAACCAGGTGGCAGATCCTTCATGGTTTGCCGATTGCGAATTGTTCGTTACCCTTGAACCTTGTTCGCATTTCGGAAAAACCCCTCCCTGTTCTGACCTGATCATAGAAAAGGGAATAAAAAAAGTTCATATCGCCGAACTTGATCCTAATCCTGCAGTCAATGGAAATGGATTGGCAAAACTGGAAAAGGCCGGGATACTGGTTACAGTAGGCATGGAAAAGGAAGCTGCCCGTGAAATAAACAAAAGATACTTCTGGGCGCTGGAAAAACGCCGGCCTTATATTATTTTAAAATGGGCCCAGACACTGGATGGTTTCATTGCCCGGGAGAATTACGATTCAAAATGGATCAGTAATGAACTCTCCCGCCAGATGGTACATAAATGGAGATCTGAAGAAGATGCCGTACTTGCAGGATTCAATACAGCCAGGTTCGATGATCCGCGGTTAAATGTCCGTGATTGGAATGGCAGAAATCCTGTAAGGATCATCCTGGATAAGGATCTTAAACTGCCTTTGGATCTGCAGGTTTTCGACAGATCACAGCCGACTTTTATATTCAATTGCCTGAAAGACAAATCCGGAGATAATCTGAACTTTATTAAAATCAATCCTCAGGATTTTATCACCGCTGTGGTAAATAAATTTCATGAACTTAATATTCAATCCGTTATTGTTGAAGGCGGATCTTCCACTCTTAATGAATTCATAAACCATGATCTTTGGGATGAAGCCCGGGTCTTTATAGCCGATAAAAATTTCGGACAGGGAATCCCGGCCCCTGTATTGCGAAATTCAAAACTTTGTGAAAAGAAAGAAATAGGTAATGATTCTTTATATTATTTCAAAACATTAAAATAAGGTGGCAGAACAGATTCTTTTTGATCGTTCAGGGGATAGAATTTCCCGTTACCGGGAATTGATACCGCAGATCCGATCATTGGTAACAGGTGAGCCCGATCTCATTGCCAATTTAAGCAATATTGCCGCTGCATTAAAATCTGCGATGGATTTCTTCTGGGTGGGATTTTATATCGTCAGGAACAACCAACTGGTACTGGGGCCATTCCAGGGGCCTGTTGCATGTACCCGCATTGCAGAAGGTCGCGGCGTTTGCGGCACCGCTATGAAATTAAAACAAACTCTCATTGTTGCGGATGTGAACAATTTTCCCGGGCATATTGCCTGCAGTGCCGATTCAAAATCCGAAATCGTTCTACCGGTCCTCGTAAATGAAGAGGTGGTAATTGTCCTGGATGTAGATAGTGATCAACCGAATTATTTTGATAAAACAGATGAGGAATATCTCGGTATGATAGTCGATATTGTTAAGTCATTTTTCCCCGGAAAATAATAAGCCGGGTATTGCCCGATACGTTACTTATTATTCCAAAGTTAAGAATCCGATTTCGTTGATTATCTTTGAAGTGGCCGGGCAGTATATTTAGTCCTCGCGGATCTTTTAAATCAAAATAAATTACGGTCATCTGCGGAAGCTGCAGGCACCGGAAGAAGAAATTTTTAAGCTATGAAATTAAAATTATACTCTGAATTCGGAACCCTGAAAAAAGTCCTGATGCTCCGTCCCGGTCAGGAAATTGAACGGCTGACCCCGGAAAATACAAGCGAATTGCTTTTTGAAGACCTTCCTTACCTGGAAGCGATGCAGAAGGAGCATGATGAATATGTCAGCCTTATAAAAAATTCCGCTGATGTAAAGGTTTACCAGGTCAGACAATTGTTATTGGAAATCCTCAGGGACTCATCAATAAAAAAATCATTATTTGAAAAAGTAGCCGCTTCATCCTTTAAAGGCGTAATTACCGACGAAATTTTATCCTGTTATTCCACTGCTGAAATGGTGAATCTGCTGATTGCCGGACTTACAGTTCATGAGCTCAGAAAAAAGACCAGGATTTCTATTCTTAAAGATGCCGGTGACCGGGATTATATTATTCCGCCAAGTCCGAATTTCTACTTTATGAGGGATCCCAGCGCCGTCGTGCAGACGGGAGTAATCAACAGCCACATGAAATATTCAGGCAGGCAGATTGAGTCGACCCTTATTAAATCAATCCTGGAAAACCATCCTGAATTCAAAGAAGCCTATCACCAGGTTTATCCCGGTCCGAATGTTATATCAAATCCTCACACTATTGAAGGCGGTGATGTACTTGTGGTATCAAAAAAAGTTCTTGTCATTGGAAGTTCCGAAAGAACTGAATCGGCTGCCATTCAAAAGGTAGCCGAAAATGTACTGAAATCCGATATTGTGGAAAGGGTTTATGAAGTTAAACTACCCAAGAGGAGAAATTATATGCACCTGGACACGGTTTTTTCGATGATCGATGAAAACCTTGTACTTACCTATTCCGAGGCGATGAATGACATTTCGGAATCTATTCTTTATCAATATGAAAAACATGCCGACGGAACAGGAACACTGAAAAAAGAACAATTGAATGCCTCACTGGTGACAATCCTTAAAAAGGAAATCCGCCATCTTGAAATTGTCGAAACCGGTTACGGGTTCCCTGAGATAGCTTCGAGAGAACAATGGTATGACGGTGCAAATGTTTTCGCCATCGGACCCAGAAGAGTAATATCCTATGACCGGAATAAGATTACCAATCGTGCTTTACGTGACCGTGGTGTCGATGTGCTTGAAATCCGGTCATCGGAATTATCAAGAGGACTTGGCGGACCGAGGTGCATGGCCTTGCCGGTGGAACGGGAATTAATATGAAATAAATCTCCCAGAAACAAAAAAATAACTATTTAATGTTTCCTGCCAATTCCTTAAGGTAGGGAACTGCCAGGTCAAGGTCATCAGTATTAATACAGCCAAGGATATAGTTCCCATGCAGGATAACCGGTATCTTCCCGTTATATTTATCTTCAATTACTGTCTCATCATCCTGCCTGATATTCATTTTAAGATTGTTGTTTTCCAGAAGCTGCCGGAGCATATGTTCAGCCTGAGCCGGTTGATCAACCTTGATCAGGAACAGCTTGAATTTGGTGTCATTCACTGAATAGTCGGCTGTAAAGGCCCGTGTAAGGAAGTCATACCCTAAAAAGCCCTGGTTAATGAATTGATCCGCATTCATAACCCTGTTTTTCTCAGG
>JBJKSY010000002.1:0-3555 GCA_046703645.1 Cyclobacteriaceae bacterium | reverse complement strand
TGATCACCTTCAGAATATTATGATCTCCTTCTTCCAGGAAAACAGCAGCAAAATACTGTGTTACAAAAATGATTATAAGATTCGGCCATCTTACAAGTTTAATGGCAAGCAAAATTTTATTTCCTATAGACAAATCCTTACCGGTCATGAATAAGCCGCCTGTTTTCGTTTATTTCTCCAGCAGATTTTTATAAAGAGAAAATGATTCTTCATCATAACATACAAAGATCACCTTCCTGATTTCAGGATGATCCGGTAAAAATTCCCTGACGGTTTCCACTGCAATCCGGGCGGCTTCGCGTTTCGGATATCCGTAAACCCCCCTACTCTAATTGGGAAAAGCAACGGTGGAAAGCCTGTTCGCAACTGCCTGCAGCAGGCTGTTGCGATAAGCGTTTGCCAGCAACCGGGATTCGTTATGATCGCCTCCGTTCCAGACGGGTCCAACGGTATGGATCACTTTTTTTGCATTCAGTTTCCCGGCAGTTGTCGCCACGGCTTCCCCCGTCGGGCATCCTCCGGAAACTTCCCTGATCTTGTCACATTCATTCATGATCTCTGGCCCGCCGGCCCTATGTATGGCGCCATCCACTCCTCCTCCGCCTGCAAGCCTGGAATTGGCCGCGTTTACAATTGCATCAACATGAATACGTGTGATATCGCCTTTGATGACTTCCAGGTTCATGAAGAATCAGGATAATTGTATGCTGAAGTTTATATTTTATTGTAAGAAGTAATAATTCCTTTGATAAGAGAGGAACTGAAACCCTGGTGTTCCATTTCATTAAGGCCTGCAATGGTACAACCCATGGGTGTTGTCACCTTATCGATTTCCCTTTCAGGATGCTCCTTGCCCTGTATCAGCAAGCCGGCCGCGCCCCGTACCGTCTGAGCGGAAATGAGCTGGGCCGTGGCGGAATCAAATCCGATTTCAATGCCGCCCTGTGATGCTGCACGGATAAAACGCAAGGCGTAGGCAATCCCGCAGGCAGCCAATACGGTGGCCGCATCCATCAGCTCTTCTTCGATCTTAATCGCTATTCCCAATAAATTGAAAATTGAAAATACGGTTTTGAGATGATCTTCATGGTTGAATTTCCCCGCGATACAGGTCATCGACTCCCGGATGGCTATGGCTGTATTCGGCATAGCCCGGAAAATATTGATATCCTTTCCCGTTACTTCCAGCATCTGATCAATCTTGATCCCCGTTACGACGGAAACCAGGATCTTGTTCCCGTTCAAAAGATCCTTTATTGATTTCAGTACTTCAAGACACTGGTGAGGTTTTACGGCAACAATAATTACATCGGCAAACGCGGCAACTTCCCGGTTATCACCCCGGGTCTGGATGCCCATGGCCTTGAGGTCGTCAATCAATTGCATCTTTCTGCGGCTGACCATAATATCCGCGGGCTCAACCTGTGAACTTTTGACCAGCCCAAGTGCAATGGACCTTCCGAGGTTTCCGCCTCCAATGATTCCGATTTTCTGACCTTTCATGGTTTATTGAAATTTATGACGTGTTTTATGATTTTACGTTAAAGATAATCTTTATTACCTTGTCATCGAAGTCATACCGTTTTGAATAAAACAGCGTTAACATAAATAACCATACCGTTGGTAAAAATTTCCTTTGAAATTTCCGGCAGGCGTACTTATTTTCCGGCACATTGTGAGATATTGATCCGACGATATCGGAATATTTCACGAAAGTTGTTCTGAGATTAAAAGCACTGTCCCGTTTCAAATTTTGTTGGTGATAATTTGAAAAAGAGATTTTACATCTTCGTTATCTTCCTGACTCTGGTATGCTATTTTTCAGTATACATCCCCCCGCATTTTTTCTGGGTCGCCGGATTCATTACCTACATGATCCCCTTTGTGATCCTGATGAATTTATTCCTCCTGATCCAGGAAGCCAGGAAGCTTAGCCTGTTTTTTCTCATTCCCCTTGCCTTACTGATTGCAGGCTGGAGTTTTATACAGGATACATTCCATTATTCGGGAGGTGTAACACATTCCGGTAAAATCAGGGTTCTCAGTTACAATATCAGGGTATTCGACATATATGACCAGCCCTCCGTTGACTGCCGGATCCCTGAGAAAATGGCCGATTGGATCCAGCAGACCCATTCGGATATCATTTGCCTGCAGGAATTTTATACCGAACCGGGCACGGGTTCGCGGAATACACTCCGCCTAATCAATCATGACAAATCCTACTATGTATATGACAAGCCTGTATATACCAACCGTATCGGCGCACAGTTCGGGACCGTTATTTTCAGTCATTATCCGATCATAAATCAGGGTCAGATCCCATTCGAAGGTAATACCCAGAACCAGGCCATATTTGCCGACGTGATCATTCAATCCGATACCGTAAGGATATACAACCTGCACCTGCAGTCCATGCATATAGACGAGAAGAACCTGATGAATTATGAAGGAAACCTTGAAGGAGAAATGAAAGATCTTTTCGGCCGTCTCAAATATGGCTTTATTCAGCGATCCGTGCAGATCGGGACCATTCGTGAACATATTATGCATTGCCCGTACCGGGTTATTGTCTGCGGCGATTTCAATGACCTTCCCTATAGTTTTGCATACCACCAGTTGAAAAGCATCCTCCATAACAGCTTTACGGAAGTGGGAAGGGGATTCGGCTTTACCTACAACGGGAAGCTGCCCTTTCTCCGCATCGATAACCAGTTTTATGGGAAAGGAGTGCAGGTCATTTCTTTCAAAACTGAAAAAAAGATGAGTTATTCAGATCATTTCCCAATCATCGGAACTTATAACCTGACCGGTATTCCGAGGTTACAGTAAATATTATCACGCGAATATCAAGCGAATACCGATAAATGCCCGTCACCTTCAATTCTTATCCCGCAAGGAAATGTAAATTTGGGGAATGATGCCTTCAGGAACATTGACCGAAATCCGCAACCTCAGCCTGGAGGAGCTGGAGGAAAGGATCGTCAGTCTCGGCGAAAAAAGCTACAGGGCCCGTCAGGTTTATGAGTGGATCTGGAATAAATCCGCCGTTGATTTTGATTCCATGACCAATCTTCCTTCCGCCTTCCGGGCCATGCTTGCCGAAAGTTTCGTATTCCGTACGGCCGAAATAGCCGAAGCACAACAAAGCCGCGACGGCACCATCAAAGCCGGATTCCGCCTCCATGATAACAATATCATTGAAAGCGTCCTTATCCCGAAGGAAAACCGGATGACTGCCTGTGTGTCCTCGCAGGTAGGTTGTTCTCTCTCGTGTAAATTCTGTGCCACCGGGTACCTTGAAAGAAAGAGGAACCTCGATCCCGGTGAAATTTACGACCAGGTTGTCAGGGTTAACAGGTTGTCAATTGAAAAATACGACATGCCTTTATCCAACATCGTTTTCATGGGAATGGGTGAGCCGCTGCTTAATTACAACAATGTGATGAATGCAATCGGGAAAATCACTTCGGAGGAAGGCCTGAATTTTTCATCAAAAAAAATTACGGTATCCACGGCCGGGATCGCAAAAATGATCAGAAAACTCGGGGATGA
>JBJKSY010000001.1:0-5890 GCA_046703645.1 Cyclobacteriaceae bacterium | reverse complement strand
GGTAAAAGGTCGCCGCTTCCGTACCGTGATTCCTCCCTGCCAGGAAGGCTATCAGGATATAGCCCAGGTGAGATATTGACGAATATGCCAGGAGTCGTTTTACATTATTCTGAAGTAAGGCGAGGATGTTACCTGTAAACATGGAAAGGATGGCAATGATACTCACCACGATTACCATGGAAGGATACGAGAATCCATTGATGGAAGTAAAAAGCCTTATCAGAACGCCTACCATGCCGCCTTTTGAAATGGTAGCGATAAAGGAAGTTACCGGGGAAGAGGCTCCCTGGTATACATCGGGAGTCCACCAGTGGAACGGGGCAACCGATAATTTAAACCCGGCGCCGGCAACCAGCAGCGCCATACCACCGAGTATCCAGGGTGACATTCCGGAGCCCAGCAGGCTGTCGCCTAACTTGGCGAAATCCATGGTTCCTGTCTGAAGGTAAATAAGGGCAATGCCAAATAGCATAATAGCAGAGGACATCGCTGCCAGGACAAGGTACTTGATCCCCGCTTCTATCCCGTTGAATGTCTTTTTAAAATATCCTATAATGGAATACAGGGAAATGCTCAGCACTTCAAGACTCAGGAACAAGGAAACAAAGTGATTGCTTGCCACCAGCATGGAGGAGCCCAGTGTGGCAAAAACAAGCAGGATATAAAATTCTTCCTTTTGCTCATCGCTCTTTTCAAAATAGGAATAACTCGAAAGTGTGATCAGGAAACCGGCAGCAGAGAACAGAGCCGCATAAAACAAGGAAAATCGGTCTATGGCAAATAATGGCACCGTTACCGAGTTTCCCATACCGGAGATGGCAAGGATGAAAGCAAGAGCGAAGATCAGCAAGGTGAAAAGCCAGGAAACCATGTGGTTTCTTTTAATGGCTATCAGGATCATCAGGATCACAGGCCCGGCCAGCATTACCAGGTAGGGGCCCATTTTCATTATATCGTAGGAAGAAACTGTATCTGCCATGTTCATTTATATAATCACGGTTCCTTTAGAATTCATATTTTATCAGTTCGGCAAAAAGGTCAGGTGTTCCAGTACGGCATGGATGGTAGGTTTCACGAAATTGATCACGGGTTGCGGATACCATCCGAGCCATACGATCACCAGGATCAGGGATCCCATGATCAGAACTTCCCTCCAGGTCATGTCGCCGAAGTTCCATTCTTTATTCATTCGGCCATGAAATACTTTTTGGAATATCCTCAGGGAATAAACGGTTCCCAGTACTAATCCGATTGCAGCAACGGCTGTAATGATCTTATTAGCCTGGAACGATCCTGCCAGCACGAGAAACTCGGCAATGAAATTCCCCAGTCCCGGCAATCCGAGTGAAGCCATGGCGAATATCATTCCCACTGCTCCGAATTTCGGCACCTTTTCCCAAAGGCCTCCAAATTGTTCGATATCCCGGGTATGAGCTCTTTCGTAGATCATTCCTACAAAAATGAACAGTGCCCCTGTGCTGATGGCATGGGTGATCATCTGCATCACAACACCCTGGTAGGCGAGCTGGTTAAAGGCAAATACCCCCATCATGACAAATCCCATATGGCTTACGCTCGTATAGGCTACCAGCCGTTTCATATCGGTTTGTGAATAGGCGAGCTTGGCCCCGTATATTATGCCTATGGCTCCTATGATCATTCCCCATGGAGCAAAGGTATGGGAAGCTTCATGGAACAGGGGCATCACGAAACGAATGAGCCCGTACGCACCTGTTTTCAGCATCAATCCTGCCAGGATCAGGCTGCCCGCCGTGGGTGCCTGTGTATGGGCATCGGGAAGCCAGTTATGAACCGGAAACACCGGAAGTTTCACGACAAAAGCAATCAGGAAACCGCTCATCAGCAGGAAGCCGAAGGTACCTGTCGGCTGAGCATTCAATAAGTCAAAATAATCAAAGGTCAGCGTGCCGGTATTATGCGCATTCAGGAATGCGAGACCCAGTATGGCCAGGAACATGAGCAAGCCGCTGGCCTGGGTAAAGATGAAGAACTTGAATGCCGCATACATCCTGTTTTCGTGGCCGTAAATCCCGATAAGAAAATACATCGGGATAAGCATGATCTCCCAGAAGAAGTAAAACAGGAACAGGTCAAGGGCTGTAAAAACACCGATGATCCCGGCAAGGATCCACAACAGGTTGAAATAATAAAACCCGGTTTTTTCCTTGATCTCGTTCCATGAAGTCAGCACCGCCAGTACACCGATAAATAAAGTAAGCAGGATCATAACCAGGCTCAGCCCGTCAACTCCCAGGTGAAAACTAATCCCGAACTGGGGGATCCATGACACCTTGTAATTCAACATCCAGTTTCCGGTCAGTCCCTGGATCACATCATGCCCGTGGTTAATGGTAAAAAGTACCCCATAAACAAAAACCACAAGTACGGTAATAAGGGATATGATGCGGCTTATACCGCGGCCCAGCTTCCCTGTAAACCAGGCAGCAAGGCCGCCTATCATTAATACTGCAATATTGAAAATGACCATCATAGGAACATAACAATTGTTAAGGTAACCAGCAATCCGAGGGCAATACCGGCAACATACCACCTGAGATTACCTGTAATGGTATTCTTGAAGATGCGGTTCAGGTAAGTCATCAGATTAGCGATACCGGTATATATTTTATCGACGATATCATTTTTATTTATCTTCGAAAGCCAGATGTATGTATTTACGAACAGGCGATCATAAAGCCAGTCGAAGCCCAGTCCCGTAAACAGGAAATGATGAAGGGACTTTCCGAAAGGTGTCTGTTTGAACCTGTACAGCGGGGCGGGGTTTTTGTACCAGAATATCCATGCAATATAAATTCCGACCAGGCAGGTTAATGCAGTAATCACCTGGAAAATGACTTCCATCCCCCCGTGCTCTTCAACCGTTACAACAGATGGAAGAACATGTGACAGCAGGTCGGAGAAAAGAGTGACGTGGCCCATGCTGTCGGGAAGTTCGATAAAGCCGGCAAAAACAGAAAGGAAACCCAGCACGATAAGAGGTATGTTCATTGCTGCTCCCGGCTTATGATGAACATGGGTTTTGGCAGTTCCGAAGAAGGTAATAAAGACCATCCGGAAGGTATAAATGGCAGTGACAAAGGCCCCGAAAAAGGCTGCTGCCCACAATATATGACTGCCTTTTTCTGAAGACCAGGTAAACCACAATATTGCATCCTTACTGTAGAAACCGGCGGTGATCAATGGCAAAGCTGCCAGGGCACCAGCACCTGCCAGAAAAGTCCAGAAAACCACCGGAAGTTCTTTTTTAAGTCCGCCCATTTTGAACATGTTCTGTTCATGGTGCAGGGAATGAATTATAGCTCCGGCAGCAAGGAAGAGGAGGGCCTTAAAGAAGGCATGGATCATAAAGTGGAATATCCCCGCGGCCCAGGCTCCAATTCCCAGGGCCAGGATCATATAGCCGATCTGGCTTATGGTAGAATAGGCGAGAACGCGTTTAATATCTGATTGGGCGATGGCGGCGAAGCCGGCAACAACCAGTGTTACCGTTCCGGTAACAGCTACGGCTGTCATTGCGGCAGGTGAGAGTTCAAAGATACCGTGTGTCCTTGCGATCAGGTAAACACCTGCAGTTACCATGGTAGCGGCGTGGATCAGTGCGCTTACCGGTGAAGGTCCTGCCATGGCATCGGGCAGCCAGGTTTGCAGGGGAACCTGTGCGGATTTTCCCATTGCGCCTCCAAGCAGCAGCAGGGCTACCCAGGTAGCAATTGAAGAACCTGCCGGCCAGGTTGCCGGGGCCTTGGTCAGGATTGTCTGAATATCGAGGGAATTGAAATTTATGATCAGCAGGAATAAACCTAGGGCCATTGCCGTATCGCCAACGCGGGTGACGATAAACGCCTTGCGGGCTGCCGCCCCGTTGGGGTTATCCTTATAATAAAATCCTATCAGCAGGAAGCTGCACAATCCGACGCCTTCCCAACCCAGGTATAAGAGCACCAGGTTGTCTGCCATTACCAGGTTAAGCATGGCAAAGACAAAAAGGTTCATGTAGGAAAAGAACCGCGTATACCCTTCATCGTCCCACATGTATTCGGCTGAGTACAGGTGGATGAAAAATCCGACGAAGGTCACGACAAACATGAAAACGAGTGTGAGGGCATCGATATGGTAGGCAATGGCTGGAGCAAATCCCCCTACATCAAACCATGTCCATAATTTAACATCAAAAAAATGTCCTTCAGGAGGGGAAGCAAGAAACTGAATCCCGCCAATGATAGTCATCAGGGCGCCGATGCCTACTGTCCCCGAACCTATAAAAGGCACAATTTTCTTTGGAATCTTTGTGCCTCCGAATGCCAGCACCAGGAATCCCAGGAAAGGCAGAAAAGGCACCAACCACAAATAATGGATCATATGCTATCTATCGTTTCAAATTAAAATATCAGTTCCCGGTATCATCCCTTCATTTTGCCCAGGCTATCAACATCCAGGGTCTTGTTCAAGTGGAACATCTGCAGCACCAGAGCAAGTCCCACGGAAACCTCGGAGGCAGCCATGGCAAGAATAAAAATGAACATGACCTGTCCGTCAGCCTGTGCCCACCGTGATCCTGCTACAACAAAAGCAAGCCCGGCAGCATTGAGCATGATCTCAACCGACATGAGCATCAGGATGATATTACGTCTTGACAGGACGCCGATCAATCCCAGCACAAACAATACCGAGGCGAGGATCAATCCATATTGTATGGGAATTCCGTTCATACTTGGTCTCCTTCCAGAAATCTGTGTTTACTTTTCTTCTTTGTCCTGCCGATATGGTAAGCGCCGATTATGCCGGCCATTAACATAACCGCAGCCAGTTCCACACCCAGGATATATTCCGTATAGAGTGAAAGGCCAACCTGTTTGGGTGTAATAACAGTCGGGTCGGCAGAAATACTGGCGCCGGAAGAAATTACATATATGAGTTCGACAAATAAGATCAATGCCAGCACGGCAGGTCCTCCCCAGACTTTCGGGCTTAACCACCGGGCCTGCGGTTTTTCCGATTCGGCTCCAATATTCAGCATCATGATCACGAAGATAAAAAGGACCATGATGGCTCCTGCATAAACGATCACCTCGAGGGCAGCCACAAAATGAGCTCCCATGACAAAGAAAACAACAGCCACCGACATCAGTGATATGATCAGGTAAAGCAGGGCATGAACAGCATTGGTCCTCGTGATAGCGAGAATTGTGGCCAGTACGGCAATGACCGAAGCGATATAGAAGGTAATCAACATTTTATATTCCTGTTATCCGGCTTAAGAATCTCATACATTATTACTAATATCATCAGGGAAGATTGCTTTTATAATCCACGGGAGGTGTTTCATTTTCAGCTTCGCCTTTATCCTTACCTCCGATGGCAAGACCTGCAACCCTGTAAAAATTATATCCATGTTGTTTTCCCTGCCCGGCAATCAGCAGATCTTCCTTTTCATATACCATGTTCTGCCTGTTGTATTCAGCCAGTTCAAAGTCCGGGGTCAGCTGAATGGCATAGGTCGGGCAAGCTTCCTCGCAATAGCCGCAAAATATGCATCTTGAAAAATTGATCCTGAAGAATTTCGGGTAACGTCTTCCGTGTTCATCCTGTGTAGCCTGCAGGGAGATACAGTCCACCGGGCAGGCTGCCGCACAAAGGTAGCATCCAACACATCTTTCTTCCCCGTCAGGGTCACGGGTAAGGACGATCCTGCCCCGGTACCTGGCAGCCAGGGGAACCGGCTTTTCCGGGTATTCATAAGTCTCCCTTTTGCTGAAGGTATGCAGAAATGCCAGCCAGATGCTTCTTAAATTACTGAACATGGGTCATTCATTTAAATTACAACACATTCCATCGTTTCCATTATTTC